>NZ_JAAOHT010000056.1:0-29744 GCF_011440255.1 Haloarcula sp. JP-Z28
ATTCCGTAGATATCACGGTAATAGCAGTGGAGGAACCCACGCAGCATCTCTGGTGGTTTATGCTCTCGTGTTCGCCCCGTCTCCGCCGGGGCGAACACGTCGAACTCGCCAAGAAACTCGAAGGAGAGATGCTCAAACAACGCTAACGTCTCGGTCTCCGCGACATTGAAGAACGACTCTACCGAAGGCTCATTCTGCAGGGTCGCTGAGTCCATACCACCTCAGCATTCACCCTGCTCTTTGGTGTGGTAACTGTTCTATGACACCCTCTACTAATCAGTAACCGCAGTCCGCGTTTAGCGCTGTAATTACGGAACTGGTCTGGGACAGTCCAGTGGAGGGGTGGCTCCATCGGGCAGGCCTCATGGGCTAGTCACTGAGGGTTGCCGGGTACGCGGCGCTGCAATTCCACCTGATTCCCACCGAATGCCCGAACGCATGACATCGACTTGCTTTCGGACGGATTGTAACATGGAAGACGCCCGTCGGAATTCAGTCGGGGCGAGAGCACAGGACCACAGCAGGCTGCATCGCTGAGACACATCTACGGGACATTGGGTCGGAGAATTGCGAGGGAAGATCGCTCCGTGCGAGTCTTCCGGCACCGATCGGCCCGTGTCTTCTCCGCGAGTCACCACCGGGAACGGCGGCGAACCCGCGACCGTGACGATGGCCGCTCACTGTTTGCGAGGGACCGTGTCGGTCCAACAGTGCGAGGGAAGGGATTTGAACTACGGGAGACGGGCAACCGCCCCGCCTGCTCTCATTCAAACCCTTCCGCGTGCATCCTTCGGCGCCGCGCTGTGCGGCCCCTATACGATGCGAGGGAAGGGATTTGAACCCTTGGACCCCTACGGGAGCGGATCTTGAGTCCGCCGCCGTTTCCTGGCTTGGCTACCCTCGCACGCGTATTGCATTCAGACACATGGTGGTGCGGTATAAATGTCGTACGGAAGCGACTCAGGGCCAGCCGGGCTCACAGCAACTGAACAAACGACACCAGATCGGACTGCTGTCGTGCGCTCAGATGGTGTCTGGGTTTCAGTGGCGATCATAGCTGACAGAACCGGTGGTTTGACCCACCGTGAACCAGTAGCGTAGGCATGGATGACCACACGCGTGACCCGACCGTCAAGGCCCCCGACGGGAACCCATCGGGGTGGCGGACCGACGGCCAGTGGGAACACGAGACGCTCAGACGGGCCGTGGTCCACGGCGTCCGCCTGTACAACTCCGGCGAGTTCCACGAATCACACGACTGTTTCGAGGACGAGTGGTACAACTACGGCCGCGGGAACACGGAGAGCAAGTTTCTCCACGGAATGGTACAGGTCGCCGCCGGCGCGTACAAGCACTTCGATTTCGAGGATGACGACGGGATGCGGTCGCTGTTTCGCACGTCACTGCAGTACTTCCGGGGCGTCCCCAACGACTACTACGGCGTCGACCTGCTAGACGTGCGAACGACAGTAACGAACGCACTGTCGGACCCGTCGGCACTGCACGGCTGGCAGATCCGTCTCGACGGCGAGTACCCGACGTGTCGCCCGGAGGACATCGAGTTCGCGGAGTCGCTCGAACACTGACTGAATCCGGATAATTCTAAAGGCTGGACGCGTTATCACGGGTAGATGCGAATCGAGCAACTGGGAGACGGGGTTCCGGAAGTGGCCGTCGTGGGGAGCATCCACGGCGACGAACCGTGCGGCCGGGACGGCATCGAAGCCGTCCTTGCCGACCCGCCCGCGGTTGAACGCCCTGTCAAATTTATTATCGCGAACGAAGCTGCCCTCGAGGCAAACCAGCGGTATCTCGATACAGACCTCAACCGCTCGTTCCCCGGCGACGCCGACAGTGAGTCCCGCGAGACACGGTTAGCCGCCGCCATCGCGTCTGAACTCCGTGACTGCACCGTGCTTTCGTTACACTCCACGCAGTCCTACGACGGGATGTTCGCCCTCGTCGACGAACTCACACCGGAGATGGAGGACCTCTGTAGCGTCCTTTCCGTAGACGCTGTCGTACAGACGAAAAGCGCAAACGAGGGGCGAATGATCGCGACAGTGGACTCCGTGCTTGAAGTCGAGTGCGGGTATCAGGGCTCCGCGGACGCCGCTGAGAACGCAGCACAGGTCATCCGAGAGTTCCTCGCCGCCACCGGCGTCACCGCTGCGTCGCCACCACAGCGAGAGACGTCACTGCCAGTGTTCCAGCTCGGCGAGCCGATTCCGAAGGCAGCGGCCGACCAGTACGAGGTGTTCGTCAGGAACTTCGAGCCGGTCCCCGAAGGCGACCCGGTAGCAGCGGCCGACGACGAAACTGTCGTCGCAGAGGAACCCTTCCACCCAGTCTTACTCTCAGCCTACGGCTACGAGGACGTGTTCGGCTTTACTGCAGATCGGATCGGGATGCTTGACTGAGACAGATTGCTGACCCGCTGATTTGGACGGCAAACGCCTTTCGGAAGACCGAACAGAACCCGTATTGACTGCCGGGTGTCAGTTGTCAAACGCGTTTACCTCTCAGTTGCCAAGAGTCCATTCAATCACCTGGAAAGGAGCTCAGGCAATCCGATTGTAGAGACTGTCCGGAACAAAATTTCCCAGAACACTGCGAGCCTCATATATCGATCCGCCTTCGCGGTTTTCTCTGTACCAGAACGGAGGCTTGAGTTTCCTGATCCGCCGCATGTCGCGGTCAGTGAGTTCGAAGTCAAAAACGTCGATGTTCGCTTCTATGTGTTTCGGCGTCGCCGCTTTCGGAATCGTGACAACATTCTCCTGTTGTATCAGCCACCGGATAGATACCTGCGCTGCCGATTTGCCGTACCGATCTCCAATGGAACGCAAGACATCGTCTTCAACAGCTCGCCCCTCCGCAAGCGGACTGTATGCGGTGACTGTGACATCGTTGTCCTGGCAAAATCTGACGAGTTCCTCGTCACCCCAGTAAGGATGGTATTCAATCTGATTAGTCGCAATAGGAGCGTCTGAAAGTCGCATCGCCTGCTTGAGCTCCTTGATAGAAAAGTTACTCACTCCGATCTGATCGACCAACCCGTCATCGACGAGTGTGTTGAGCGCGTTGAATGTTTCTTCCATATCGGCCAGTGGGTTCCACCAATGGACCAATAACAGATCTAAATACTCCGTTCCCAGCCGTTCAAGACATCCCTTCGCGGCCTCTATCAAGCGTTCATACTCGACCATTTCGGGATATCCCTTGATTTTCGTCGTCAAGAAGATGTCTTCGCGGTCAACGCTGGATTGTTCGATTGCGCGACCGACGGCCGCTTCGTTTTCGTATGCCATCGCAGTGTCGATATGCGTGTAGCCACAATCAAGCGCATTCTTAACCGCGTTGTAGCATTTGTACCCTCCGGTTCGGTAGGTACCGAACCCGAGAGTAGGGACCGTGGTCGTACCATTCTGCTCGGGAGCCATGTCGGCTGACTGCTGTGGTCGCTTCATTTTCCTCAGTTTTATCCGCTACAATCATGCTGGTAGAACTGGGGCTGTATTGGTATGAGCTTTATAATTCAACTGATTCAGATGTGGACTGAGGAAGTGAAATATTAGTGATGTGATGATGGAGATATAATTTACAGCTCTGTGCTACGATTTCATCGGAACCATGCTGAAACGGAGTCCCCGCGATTCGATTGGCTTTACAGAGGAGTTTACTTCGTTTCTGTAGCGTGTGTAGCTGGGAAGAGAGGATAATCTGGGTGGCATAGCAGCCAGACGACTCGTTACACTTGGTACCGAAAAGAGAGCCACGCAACATCAGGCTGAGACCATCGCAAGACTACGAATGATATCCGAGGTCAGACAACCGGTCGCGAATCTCGGTAGAGCCGTGTTCGACGCCGGACTCAAGTGGACGGTCCGATTGAATTGGTATCCGCTCATCGGTATCGAAAACCAGCCACGGTACTTCAATGAGTTCTGGGACACGAAGTTCTCCGGGATGCCCATATTCTCGTACGGGGAACGGCCACAGCCAGTCTGCAACTAGGTTCCCATGATCTGACGTGACCACTGTTTTGCCATCAACAGTGTCAAGCAGTTCTCGAAGATGTGGGAACAGCAGTTTGAGGTTTTCCCGATACGCTTCCCAGACACGTTGTTCTGAGACATCTCCCTGTCTCAGCCGTGCCCAGATTTTCTGTTCATCATTCGCTGAGGTACTAACGTCCGCACCCTTCGCTTTCTCCCGACCTTGCATTCCGGAATCAACCATTTCTCTGCCTGTTGGACCGAGAAATGGATGATGAGGCTGAATAAAATGTGCGAGTATCCGCTTGTTCGGATACGTTTTTCTGGCCGCTTTAACAGCAGCTACCATGTCTTCTGGGGGCACTGTTCCGATGTCCTCATCCCACTCTGTCTCCCACACGTTGATGACAGAATGAAAAACAGTGTCGAGTTCGACGGTACACCACTCGTCAACTGAGTGCATCGGATTGGCGGTTACGTACACTGTGTCGTAATATCTTCCCGCAGAGAAGTGCGCCTCTAGGAAACCGGGTGTACTAGACGCCTGGGATAGCCGCCGTTTCAGCCGCCCTTCAAAAGGATGCAGATCCGCAAACATATCGTATCGGCAGGCATCAAGAAGATAGCAATTATCCCAGTCCTCGGCCATCAAATCAAAGCCACTCGGTGAAACCGTATCGAAATACTTGTTCACGATACCGTCAAAAATCCCATCATTTGTATATTGATATCGTGAGGCCATCAATTGGTTTGACCTCCAGATGTCCGGTATGTACCTCTGCAGTTTGGTCATGGTAGTATACACTTCTACGCATCACTTAGCGATAAGCTGCCTAACTGGTGGTAGAGAGTTTTTACTAGTATTTTGGATAGGTGGTTCGGGTATGCTGCTGCGCTTTTTCAAAGGTCAGAATAAGTGTTAGTCGTGATGCCTGACCCTGTCTTGCAGCCAAGTAGAGTTCCCATTGTTTATTTTCCGGATTTTACAAGTCAGAGGCAGCAACTTGTGATTGTAGGGTTGTGTTCGTATTCCGTGAGAGTGGAGTCTGATTGCCCGCCCTTTGAATCGAGATCAAAGGTAGAATCTGTTCTGCGTATCATCGCACGTGATACTTAGTCCTCTACGAAGCGATGCCAGTGAGTAGTTTCAGCATCCAATTTGACAATAGGATAGAGAAGTACCAGCGATAGCTTTCTTGCGCTGTGTCTGCGGTAACACCGAGTACAGTACAGTTACCCACCTGACTGTATCGCATACAATTCAGCGTATTTCCCTTCACTTTCAACCAGTTCGTCGTGACCGCCACACTCGGAAATCCACCCGTCTTCCATCGTATAGATGCGATCAGCATTCTCGACAGTCGAAAGGCGATGAGCGATAGCGATAATCGCATAATCTCGCTCCATCGCTTCGATTGCCGCCTGCACTTCCTTCTCAAGGTTCGAATCCAGGTCGCTCGTTGCTTCGTCTAGAATTAACAGGTCCGCGTCTTTCAGAATCGCTCGCGCAAGAGCGACGCGCTGTTTCTGCCCACCCGACAAGCGGACACCGTCGTCACCGAGTTGAGAATCAAGTCCGTTCGGGAGGTCCGTGATGAACTGGTCCACCTTCGCGATTTCGCAAGCCCGTTTGATCTCAGCGTCCGTCGCATCCCGATTGCCGACGGTGAGGTTATGTCGAAGCGTGTCGTTGAACATATATGGGTTCTGGCGGACTATTGAGATTCGGTCACGCCACTCGCTGATATCCATTTGGCCGATTGGGTTCCCATTTGCACGTATCTGACCGCTGTCTGGCTCATAGTAGCGAGCCAACAGGGAGACTATTGTCGACTTCCCGGCACCGGACTGTCCAACGAAGGCGACGAACTCGCCTTTCTTGAGTTCGAAATCGACCTCCCGGAGAACGACCTCGTCGTCCGTATATGAGAACGTGACATCGTCGAACTCGACTGTTTCGACCTCTTTCGGGGTCGGTTGCTCTCCGGTGTCCGGTTCTTCCCACTCTTCGAGATCCCGCATGAATGACTGTGTCCGAACCAGATGGGGAAGGTTCTCTTCGACTTTGTAGAACCGCTTGTTAATCCCGCTTGCTTTGGGACCGAGCTGAAACATGAGAAACAAGAACAGGCCGAGTTCACCGAACGAGAGATTGGTGAATGTCAGGGCCACGTAGATAAGTGCGAAGATGAGTACGGAGACGACGAGGTTCTGTGACTTTTTGATCGCTGCCCGATTCCGGCGGTTCGCGACTTTCGAACGCGTGTACTCTTCTAGGGCTTCCTCATACTCGTCATAGATTTCTGTTTCGAGATTGAAAACTCGAATGTCTCGAATGCCAATCATGCCGGCCTGAACCACTTGTTGCATCCGTTCGTTTGCCGCTGCAACGCGATCACCCAGATCGTATCCTGAGCCGATGAGATGCCGCAGACCGAGTCCCACACCACCGATAATAAAAATAGCAAATGCTGTGAGTTGTGGTGAGATCCACGTTGCAAGAGCGAGATAGGCAACAGTGAGTAGTAGCAGATCGAATAGTTTCACGAACCGCTTGATGACTTTCGAGGCTGCTTTCGACTCGGTGACGATCGCGTTCAAGATGTTGTCTGACCCCTTTCGGTCGAGAAATTCCATCTCTGTCTCCAGAGCGCTGTCAAAGAGGTTCTCGCGGATGTGTCGTTCGTAGGAAAGCTGGAGTACATCGCGTAGCCACGTGAGGAGAAACGACGACGTATAGCGCAGACAGGTCGCTAACGCCACTCCGCCAATGACGTACTCGATCGTGAACGGAATCCCGAGTGTCTGATAAACGGTAAAGAAAATACCCGCTATGCCATCAGCCTGTGTCACCGGTTCTGATGACTGCATGAGTTCAATGATTGGAATGATAAACGTCAGTCCGACGCCTTCTAATACGGCCGTTACCAGACCGAGCCCGACGATCATCACCGTGAATTTTGGGGCATATCGGGCCGCATAGAGAAGCGCATCAAGTTTCTCCTGCCGTGAAATGGTGTCTGAGTTTCTGCTGGTCATCTGTTTAGTTGTCATCTCCGGGACCGTTGGAACAGACTGTGCCATCTTCGTTTACAGCGGTTCGGCCAGTACACGCCAACGATTGCCATCTGCACATTGATATAGTGAAAAAAGTCGATCTGCTTTCCTTGTTATAAGCTTACTACTGTATTTTCGGCTGTGAGGCAGGACAATTCCACCAGCAACGGTTCTACGTACGGATTAGTATAATTTAACTGACTGTAATGGAGGGTACCCGTTCTTAAGCGGATATTCCAAGAGGGGACTCAAAAAAAAAGAATTTGCGCGCCGTGGTCACGGCGGTTCCTGAGTATCTCTGCGTTTGTACCGAGTGATCGTAGCGGAGAGGTGAGACTCAGCGGCAAAGGGATGACCAGACTTTCAGGATGAGCCGATCGGGGTCCAGTGTCAAACAGCAGCGCTGTAACGTATCGTCCAACGCCTGTATACACCTCCTAACAAAAAATATTCACTCAGAATACACTTCACATGGGCAGAAAAATATCGGTGATTATCCCCACTCACTACCGAAATGATCTCCTCCCCACAGCGATCGAGAGTGTGGCCCGACAGGATTACGAACCCGTCGAGTTGATCGTAGTTGATGACTCGGGCGAAGGGTACGCCGAACCGGTGCTTTCAGAGTACGACGAGGCGATAGACAGGCCGATAATAAAAGAGGAGAACGAGGGGTGGCAGGCAGCCTACACGACTGGAATCGAGCAGTCGACCGGCGAGTACATCCAGTTTCTGGACGACGACGACTACCTCTACGAGACGAAACTGAAAAAAACGGCGAACGTTCTCGACCAGAACCCGGAGGTCGGTGTTTCGTACTGCGGCGTAGTCCGTGGTGATGAGGGGGATTTTTACCCAAAACAGGAGGTGTCAGGCCATTTTCTGGAACCAGCGCTCCGGTTCCAGACGTTTCCCATGTGGACAGGCTCGATGTTGATGGAACGAGAAGTACTGTGTGACTGCCTCCCAATGGCAGGGATGGGTGAGGAAGACGACTTGGACATCGAACTGGGCGACACAGACCTCAAAATAGAACTCGCGAAGCGGACGAAAGCCGACTACGTCGACGAGTGTCTGGCGTTCTATCGTCAAGAAGGAAACAAGTTATGGACCGGAAAACGGAGATTTAAAAAAATACTACAGAACATTCGTCATCAAAAGGATATATACAATCAGTATCCAGAGATACGTCGAGATCTCCTTGCAGAGTGGTACGAGCGTCAGGGACGGAACTATCTTAACGAACAGATCTGGTCAGCGCAAGCAATACAGTGTTTTATTAAATCAGCCTATTACGAGCGGAAACAAAAGTTTCCGAGGATAATCGAGACGCTGGCCGCGATCCTCGGCCGACCTGGTGTGATGTCAGCGGTGCGCGTGAAGCGAACCTTGCTTGACGGGTAATAAACGGACATCCAACGCCCGAGTCTACTCGCCCGCTGGTTCCAGAAGTCTGCAAAGCGGGGCCATCCAACGCCCAGTTGTGATACAAATGGGTTCGTCGGTGGGACTTGGCGGTGGAACTGAGGCACGCATCGTGGCGGACTTCCACTTGTGCAAGGCGACGACTAGAACGGTTCGATCCACGCTATGATTTATTCTCCAATAGCCCGTGCTTGAGAATGTATGTCAGAGCAAATCCAGCAGGAACTCGATGTCGACCGGTTTACACTGGGACTCGTCGGGCCGGATCAGGAATGGGCCGGTACGGTTGCCGACGGCGGGACCGTTCGCACCCATACGCCTCCCGCGTGCTGGGGGCCGATGATCACCCCCCGAGTTCCGCGGCGGCCATGAGGTGACGCAACCGATTCGGGTCGAGAACACCGAACCCGGTGACGCGCTCGTCGTCCACATCAAAGACGTCGAGGTGACGAGTGTCGCAACAAGCACGGGCAGCATGGCCGAACGGGAGGACGCCTTCGGGAGTGACCCGTTCGTCGACCATCGATGCCCGGAGTGTGGCACCGAGTGGCCCGACAGCGTCGTCGAGGGCACCGGCGAAGACGCGATTCGCTGTGCGGAGTGTGGGGCCAACGCCTCGTCCTTTGGCTTCGAATTCGGGTACACCGTTGCCTTCGACGAGGACCGCTCGGTGGGCCTCACGGTCGGCCCCGACGGTGCCGCGGACCTCGCGGAGCGCGCTGACGAGGCGACGGCACTGCCCGACCACTCCCGGCAACACCCGATTTTGCTGTACAAGCCCGACGAAATCCCGGGCACGCTCGGGCACCTCCGGCCGTTCATCGGGAACATCGGGACGACGCCGTCGGTCGAGTTTCCCGATTCACACAACGCCGGTGACTTCGGCCAGTTCCTCATCGGAGCCGACCACGACTGGGGCCTCGCCGACGAATCGGCGCTTGCGGCCCGGACGGATGGCCACATGGACTCGAACGATGTCCGCCCCGGCGCGACGCTCATCTGTCCCGTCGAGATAGACGGCGCGGGCCTCTACGTCGGGGACCTGCACGCCAACCAGGGCGACGGCGAACTCTCGCTTCATACGACCGACGTGAGCGGCCGCACCGAACTCGAAGTCAGCGTCATCAAGGACCTCGACATCGACGGGCCGCTTCTGCTTCCAAACGAGTCGGACCTGCCGGATATCGCCAAGCCGTACACGGACGCTGAGCGGGAGGCAGGCAAGGCCCTCGCCGCCGAACACCACGTCGATAACGTCGTTGATGCAGCGCCGCTCCAGATTATCGGGTCCGGCGCGACTATCAACGACGCCACCGAGAACGCGTTCGCACGGGCTGGAACGCTCTTCGGTATGTCAGAGGGTGAAGTCCGGGCACGCTGTACGTTCACCGGCGGCGTCGAAATCGCGCGACTGCCCGGCGTTGTCCAGCTCTCGATGCTCGCGCCGATGGGCCTCCTCGAAGAACAGGGGCTCGCTGGAACCGTCCGCGAACAGTACGACCTGTAGTTGGACGGCGGCTGTTGGCGTTCACCCACCTCGCATCGCCGGAAAGAGTTCGACCGCCGCGCCGGACGGGACCCGCTGGTCATGGGTCGCGTTGTCCCCGTCGACCATCACCCGCACACTCGGTCGGAGTTCGCCGTCCGCATCGACTAACTGTGACTCCGCACGCGGATACGCGTCGACGAAGGCCGTAATCACGGCTCCGACGGTGTCGCCATCGACGGTAATCTCGACTGTTTTCGCTCCTGTCGCCGCCCGGAGCGGCCCGTATACGGTCACGTCCACGCTGCACAGTCAGGTCCCAGACCGCAAAAAGATACGTCTCCCGCTTGATGTCGCTGCTGAATGTGAACGGATTCGCCGCCAACACAGTCCGACCAGATCGGATACTCCGTCCCGGTTTGTGCGAATGCTATCGCGATTCGAACTGGAACCGAACGTAGAGTCACCGGCTGCGATGACAGATGGCAAACAGACAGAAGAGGTTTACGGTCACAGTTGAAACCGAACAACTGCTACGATGCCCTCCAAGCAAGCCGTCAGTAGCCTCGGGAGTCTGCTCGCCGTACTCGGACTCGCCGGGGTCGCAACAGCACAGCCTACAGCCCCGGGTGGGAGTGCGGGCCCGGCCCTCAACGTCGTCCTCCGTTTCGGTGTCGGGTTTGTTATTCTCGCAGTTCTGGGTGCCGCAGCCGCCGCTATCGGCCCGACGTATACGACAAACGCCGTGCGGGAGATTCAGGATGACCCCGGCGACGCAATCGGCTGGGGGATTCTCGTCGGTATTCTGGTCCCCATCGGACTGGTGCTACTCGCACTGACAATTATCGGGGCTCTGGTCTCGATCCCCGGACTACTTCTCATCGGCATCCTCAGTCTCGTCGGTACCGGCATTACCGCCGTCTGGGTCGGGAACTCGGTTATTGGCGATGACGGAACCGTCAGCGCAACAGATGGCGTCGCCGGCGGGCTGTTACTGGCCGTCCCCTTCGCAATTCCAGTCGTCGGCGGCCTCCTCCTCAACCTCATCACGCTCGTCGGCCTCGGTGTCGTCGGACGCGGGCTGTACGAGAACTGGACGGACTAAGCGAGTGTTCGCCGACGGTTGAAGCGGTTTCTCTCGGGTTCAGCTCGCACCGGGACACCCGAGTTCGTGCGGGTCATCGTACACCGCTGGCGGAATCGAGATGGCGGCTGGGTCACCGTACTCACTGTACTGGACCGTGATCGTGGCGGTTGCAGTCGCGCCACGCTGTGATATTTGTATTCTGAGTTCCGACTGTACCGGTCGGTTCGTTTCCGGATCAAGCCAGAGTCGCGCCGTCGCGTTCTCAAGTGAGCCGCGGCGTAGCTCCATGTCGCCAGCCTGTCGGCGATCCATGAGTGACCTGATAGTCTCAGTGCTCGGTGACGCCGTGACAAGGACAGTCCGGTTACCGTCAAGCGTCTCATTGCCCCGCCAGTAAACATTCGAGCGTTCGAAAAGCAGTAGCTGCCGATGGAGCGGCGTCGTGGTTGCCCACGGTTCGGAGCGAGAGACGTTCTCGACAGCGTAGCCGCCCCAGGGATCCTGACAGCCCTGGTACGCTCTGTAGTCGTCGATGTAGGATTCGACCGTTTGGTCTTGTGTCCGCGTCGTCGCTTGCATCCGTTTTGCGGAGACGTTCACCGCACCGTCGCCATCGACGCTCACCGTTCGCGACTGGTCGCCATCCGACGCAGTTACGTGCATGTCCATCTCGAACCGGTACGCGTCGACGGCGGCGACGGTGCTGTTCGCCTCCTCGACAGCCGTGACGGCTCGTTCGTCGCTCGGTGGCGGGCTATCAGTCATGAATGCACCACACCCGGCAAGGAAGGAAACGAGGCATACGGCGAGGACCAATCGTCGCATACAGTGTTCTCGCTCGCCCGTCCGCCTAAAACATCATGGGTCCGATTCGTGACAGCCCAACAGCTGAAAACAGCGCCCTCGCTACATCATAGGGGAAGCTCCCGGCAGAATGGGGTCACTGCGTCGTCAGTAACTCCACTTTCCCGTTTACGCGCATAGGTTGCAAGCAAGTGGAGACACAAGCACAGAATGCAAGTGATCAGGCCGCTCCGGTTGGAACTGCTGTCTGCCTGGCAATCGTCTCCGGAGAATCGTTATTTCCGCCTGATATGCAGTTCTGGCTCCAGCGTGGTGCCGACACCGCTATCTACTGTCGAGTTGGGCTTGCAGGTCCACGACTAGCACGTACGCCACCAGCGTGAGGACGAGCACCGAAAACCCGGTCCAGAGATGCAGATTCACTGCGCCCTCACCGACCCACTGTGGGACTGGCGAGCGTGCGACGGGCGGCTGGAGCGGCCAGAGCAAATCCGACGACACGTACAGGTTCGGAGGCAGGAGTTGTTGATTATCGGCTACCAGATGTGAGAGGTGGGCGAACGCAAACGCCGTTCCAAGTCGAGTCCGGTCCGTTCGGACTGCGTACGCGACGACGACAATCGACAGCGGAATTGCGAACGGGAGCGAGTGCATAAACACCCGACCGGAGGGGATGAGATGAAGCTCGTACGCTAACGGCTTGTCGATGAGATCTGGGAACTGGCTGCCGAAGAACGTAACCGCGACCAACTGGAGCGACGGGAGGTGTCTGTCCCGGAGGAGTGCGTATACTGCGACAGGGAGGAGGGCGATGATGAAATGCTCGCTCGGGAGGACCATTCTCTGGTTAGTAGTGCTGAGGTCGTGTGCGAGGAAATGCCTTGTGTGGGATCCGCGTTTGCGCGTGCCATTGCGTTCAGATACACAGTCCACACCGCTCGGTTCACAGAGGCGCTGTAAGTGTTCTTTCGGGTTAGTGCGTGTGAACCGCCTCGGGGTCAAGCCCCGAGGCACTCGGCCTGCTCCGCCAGTAGACCTGATTTCTGTGCCGCTATCGCTGGGACACAACCCACCGTGTCCAGTGTCTTTGGTAGCAGTTGGTTCGTGTCCGGAACGGTGTCTCTCTTTCGACGATAATTGCCAGAGCGGCTCCACGGCTGCCGCCGTGGGTGGTCTTTGGGACGGGTCTCGCGAGGATGCACGTGATAGAGCGTGTAATTGTCGCTGCCTGGTTGACGAGAAGCCTGTCCCAGACACACCTCGCACCGAGTGTACTGGCTGTCAGTGTCTGAACGACAGCTGCCAATCTCAGACACACCTCACACCGAGTGAAGATTGGTTTATCCACTGGCTCCGATGAACGTCAGATAACGGGGTGTGAACTGGCAAAAGCCGCGAAGTCGCAAGCAGAATCGAGTATCCGACCAGACTGGTATCTTACAGTAGTCCGCGAGTGGCTCCCACAGGCACACACCACGTACCGAGTGTACTGGCCACTGATCGTTGTCGACAGAGACACATTATGAGCCGAGTGGCAATCGTGCACCTTCCGCCAGTCGTTCAGTTTACTGTTGGTAGACGGCATGCCACTAGTGAGAGGGGAACGGGTTCGTGTATCCAGATATCGTCCATCGTAGGCTGTGTACCGTATGGCGTGTAGCCGTGCGTAACCGAGTGTGAGCACTGTGCCGTTACACTCGGTAGGTGGTGTGTACTTTCTAGGTGCTAAATATATAAGGCAGTTCGAAATCGCATTGAATTCGGTTTTGAGAGGTTCTTGAAGTCTTCACTCGTTGTCCGGTCGCCACGCTTATGATACAGGGATGATTCTGATATGGTAGATAATGTCTGGCTCAAATGAGGACGATAATATCTTCAAAACTGGCGGCATATTTGCTAACAGGGAGTTGGTTCGAGTCGGCCACGTCCCTGATCTAGAGCGGGTCGTCGGCAGAGACGACGAAGTCAGCGCTATCGGGCAAGCACTCGGTCCGGCAACGGTCGGCGGCCCACCGGAGAGTACGATCATATACGGCAAGACCGGAACCGGAAAGTCACTCGTTGCGAGGTGTGTGTCTCGTGAGGCTCACTTCGAGGCACAGGCAAACGATATCTCGTTTCAGCAGGCGTACGTCGACTGCTCCGATTATCAGACCGACGCAAAGGCAAGCCGGGAGATGGCACGCAAACTAGTGGCGAGCCTCGACGCAGATATCGACGTCCCGCGTGTCGGAATCGGAGCCGCCGACTACCGTGACATCACCTGGGACCTACTTGAGGAGTACAACATTAATTCACTTGTCGTCATTCTCGATGAAATCGACAAGTTAGACGATGATGAACTGTTACGCAGCCTCTCCCGAGCTCGAGAGAGCGGGAAGGCGGAGGCGCACGTCGGTGCCATCTGTATCAGCAACAAAATCGAATATCGCGAGCGATTGAGCGAACGCATCGACTCCAGTCTTCAGGAGAACGAACTCGTCTTTGACCCGTATGATGCCGGCCAATTACGGGCGATTTTGGAAAACCGGACGGATGCCTTCGAACCAGACGTGTTGGAGCCCGATGTGATCCCGAAGGTGGCGGCTCTCTCAGCCAAAGAACACGGGGATGCACGGAAAGCAATCGATACGCTATACGAAGCTGGCCGTCTCGCTGAGAAACAGGGGACGGAGACAGTCACAGTCTCGCACGTCGATGACGCCGTCCAGCAAGCAGAGGTGAACCGCTTCGAGAAACTCGTGCGTGGGACGACGCCGCATGTGAAATACATCCTCCGGGCGCTGGCGCTCCTCACGGTCGACAACCCCGCGCAGGAGGCCTTCCGAACCCATCAGATCTACACGCTCTATCTGGAGGTCGCAAAGCAGGCTGGGGCAGACCCGCTCTCCGAAGATCGCGTGTACCGGCTGCTGAAAGAACAATCGTTTCTCGGGGTGACTGAATCGAATCACACAGGGGGTGGACAGGGTGAAGGGAGCTACCTTGAGCATCGACTGCTTCGGGATCCAGATGTTGTCATTCAGGCTATAGATGGCTCAGCGACGGGCGGGGACCCATGACGGTGTTTCACTCGTTACGAGGTGTGTGGGTCGGCTACAGTATTAAACGCAGACGAGGGACAAAGCGCAGTTCTGGTGTCGCTAGAGCTCAGGTTACCACGATCCGTCAATAGCCCGCTGATACACGGTTTCGGCCTGATCTGCTACCGCATCCCAGTCATATTGCTGTGCGCGTTCGACCGGATCTTTCGATGGCCGCTTCTTACTTAAAACAGCGTCAAGCGTTTCGGTAAGCGAGTCAACGGTAGGCTCAACGAGGAAACCCGCACCATCGATGACCTCGTCTGCCGCCGAATCTGGGTGGTCCGCAGCAATCACGGTGCAGTCGGCGGCCATCGCCTCGACGAACGTAATTCCGAATCCCTCTCTCGTTGAGGGAGACGCGAATATGTCTGCAGCCCGCATATGGCCGAGAACATCCTCGTACTCTTCGAGAAAGCCTAACATCGAAACGCGGTCGGCGTGTGTCAGTGATTCGCGTTTGGTATCCAGCCGGTCACGCTCCGGGCCATCACCGATGATCCCCAGCGTGACGTCATGCCTGTCGGCGACTGCATCGAAAGCCTCTAGCAGAATGTCAACGTTCTTGTGCTCGATCAGTCGACCCGCAAAGACGATTTCGTAGCCGGTGTCGGGGCGGGGGGCCGTCTGGACCTGCTCGGTGTCGAGCCCGTTGGGCACGACCTCGATATGCTCGCGGCTCGGACCGATGGCAGCGAGGTTGTCCGCAGTGATGCCTGAAACCGCAATCGGATGCTGGGGTGTCCTGGCGGTGAGTTGTTCGACGAGTTTGCCACCCGGAGCGAGCGGGCCAAGGTACTCCTCCCAGTAGTCGCCCCAGACCTCGTGCCAGGTCGTGACGACTGGTGTGCTAGTCCCGAGGCTAGCAAGCTTCGTCGAGAGAACTGGAAAATACGGGAAGACGCTAGCGATCGCAAGGTCGTGTTCATCGTCGCTGAGACGTCGACGGAGCGGAGGGAGTGCCCGAGCCGCAAAGTCGATGGCCTCGGTGATGGACCGGCGGTCGTCTTCGTAAAGCTCTGCTTCTGGGGCGACTGCACGGAGGGTCATTCCCTCGTGTGTGGTCTCTGCCGGTCCGTCCCAGAAATGTCGGCCGTAGATCGTGACGTCGTGGCCCTCGTCGGCGAGACGGGTGCCGATTTCGTGGATTCGCTTTTCTGCACCCCCGGTGACGAACGGATATATAACGTTGCTTATAAAACAGACATCCATCACTATGTGAATATCATTTCCCATAGGACCATCTTGAATACTCTGTTTCAGTGAACGGCGTAGACTGGTTCAAGCTGGACAGCTAAACGGCGTAGCTCAAACGAATTCGGTGATGACTTAGAGAGTCGATTGGTTGTTTTTGCGTTCAATCGTTTGGTATACAGGGTGCAGTAATTACTAGCTTCGGAAGAATAAAATCACATCCGAAGAAAGAGCCGGATACATGACTGCTTCCCCGCGGAACATAATCCTGCTTTCTGCGGACGCACTCCGGGCGGACCACCTCTCCTGTTATGGGTACCATCGGAAGACCTCACCTGTCCTTGATGAGTTTGCCGAGGAGAGTATTCGGTTCACAAATGCCTATAGCGCTAGTTCACACACACGCGAAGCGGTCCCTGCGCTGTTGACCGGGGAGTACCCCGATGTGGCCATCAACGATAGCTACCGGCTTGCAACGGAGACAATCGCTTCCCAGCTTTCGAAAGCTGGGTTTGCGACCGGAGGATTCCATTCTAATCCGTTCGTTTCGAGAGCATATGGCTTCGATCAGGGCTTCGATGAGTTCGATGATGATCTCCACTTCGGCCAGCACAAACTCGTCGCCCTGGCCCAACGCGCACTTGACAAACTACGAAATCGACATTATGCTCGGGCCGAAGAGATCAACGAGCGGTCGCTGTCGTGGATTGATTCGCTGGATTCTGACGAGCCGTTCTTCCTCTGGAACCATTACATGGACACCCATGGGCCATATGAGCCACCGGGTGAGTACGCGACGCGGTACGCGGACCGCGAGGTGTCCGGGCGAGAGGCTCAAAAGCTGTACCAACGGGCGATCGATGATCCGGAGTCGATCACCGATGAGGAACGCGAGCTGCTGATCGACCTGTACGATGCCGAGATCCGGTACAACGACGCGCAGATCGGCGAGTTCCTGGCGGCGCTTCGGGAGCGCGATCTGTTGGAGGAGTCGCTGCTGATCGTCACCGCGGACCACGGCGACGCCTTCGGCGAGCACGGCTACTACGAACACCCGCGGTACCTCCACGACGAGATCACGCGGGTACCCCTGATCGTGCATCCGCCCGGTGGGGCCGCGGAAGAAGTTGAGACACCCGCGAGTACGCTGGACGTGGGCCCGACAATCGAGACGGCGGTCGGCAGCGAGGCGACGAGCGACGGCGTCTCGCTGCTCGGGACGGTCCCGGACGACCGGACAGTCTTCAGTCAAGCGCGCGGCGAAGACGGGCGCGGCCATCTCCGGCGGTACGCGTCGCGGACCGCGGAGGGTACGTGTTTCTGCGAGCGCGATCGGGAGTCGGGGACGATCGAGTTCGGGGAGTGTGCGGGGTCGGCGTTGTGTGAGGAGTTAGAGGCGCACGTCGACGAGCGAGTCCGCGTCGAGAACGGGGAGTCGATCGAAGATGATGGGGAGGTCGACGAAGAGATCGAACGGCGGCTCGACGCGTTGGGGTACAAGTAGCTGACAATGAAGGTTGGGGTCAATGCACGGACATTTACTGTCGATGAACCCGGTGGGGCTGTACAGACTTCGATAAAACACACAACAGGATTGATTGAGCGAGACGATACGGATGTCGTACTATTTGGTGGAAAGGGGCTGAAGTCGACCTTTCCAAACACTCCCATCGTCACCACTGGCTACTCATTCACGTCTCAGGTGTATGGGCTCGTTTGGGAACGTACCGTCTTGCCTGCTCTAGCAGACCGGTCAGATATCGATGTACTGTACTGTCCAAACGGTAATGCCCCAGCGACCCGGACCTCTTGTCCTGTCGCGATGTGCATCCATGACGTGAACGCCCTCAAGGGCTGGTCCAGTGGTATTCACCAGCTATACAGGAAAACCGCTATGCCTCGTGGTGCTAAAGTAGCAGATACCATTACGACTGTTTCCGAGTTTTCGAAGAGTGAGATAGTCGATTATCTCGACGTGCCACATTCGAAAGTCGATGTCGTGTACAACGGTATCGACGAGTCGTTTTTTACCACTGAAAATGAAGTGCTCGACGGCCTCCCTCAGAATTATCTGCTGTTCGTCGGCTCGATGAATCCACGTAAGAATCTTAAACGAGTCGTCGAGTCATATGTTGCTGTTAAAGATCAGACTGACTTTCCACACGAACTGGTTATCATCGGGCCTGAAAACAAGAATATCTTCAAGAGCGTCGATATTGAAAGCCGAGACGATATTCTTACACCGGGGTTTGTGACCGAAGGGGAGTTGAGGTACGCCTACAAGCACGCGGATGTCTTCGTGTTTCCGTCTCTATACGAAGGATTCGGACTTCCGCCGCTGGAAGCCCTCGCATGTGGCACACCAGTTGTCTCGTCTGAAACGACCGCTCTCGGAGAAATTCTTCGGGAGGGATGCATCAAAGTCGATCCTGAAGAGGTACAGGAGATCACAAACGCGATAATACAGATATTGGAGAACGAGCAACTGGCCGACGAGCTCTCAACTCAGGGAAAAGCATACGCTAGAAAGTTCACTTGGGAAAGCGCGACCGAACAACTACGAGACGTACTATCGAAAACTGCATAATATGGATCTGCTAGTTATATCACGTGAATTTCCCCCATATGTGGCTGGTGGTATCTCGTACCATCTGAAAAATCTGTACAGTAAAATCGACGACCTCGGGCACAGTGTCACTATCTTGGCGGGCAGACCGCAGTTAATCGATACGACAGACTCAATCGAAATTCCGGACTCGTTTGGCGTCAAGTGGGTCGATTATTATTCACTCTCCGGCTACCATCTTCAGTTTCCCACCGCGCTGTACAACGCATTGCGTAGGTTCGACATTCATCAATACGATGTCGCGTTAACTCACACTGAGATTCCATACGATCTTGGTATCCCGACCGTTCACAAGGTTCACGATGCCAAACACATCGAGCGGACGTTCAGTCGGGAACAGATGGGACGCCTAACTAAGATTGCTGATTCAGCGTTGGCCAAAACTCGCCGTTGGACAACGCAGCGGGCACTTAATTATGCCGACGAGATAATTTTCAATAGCGATCTGACAGAGTCTGTGTGGAAGGATGAGTATCAGATTTTGAGCCCAACCCACACCATCTACAACGGTGTTGATCAAGATATCTTCCACCCGCGAGACGTTCCTGATGAGGAGTATGTACTTTTTGTTGGGAACAGCCCTCGAAAGGGACTGCCAAAGGTCAGATCCTTTGCCCGTGAGGCCCCTTATCCAGTGTATGTTGTCGGAGATGTGACTGAGTCTGAAAATTTACGAGCCATTGGGCGTGTTAGTCAGACAGAACTCGCAGAATACTACAGCTCGGCGATTGCCACCATCCATCCAGCAAATTTCGAGGCATTCGGGAACGTGATTCTCGAATCGCTCGCTTGTGGGACTCCTGTTGTGGTTAGTAATCAATGTGGTGCGGCTGAGATCGTTGATGGCTCGTGTGGTCTAGTGACGGACAATATTAGGGCTGGCATTGAGAGTATCCGGAATACCGACGCTGACGCCTGTGTCGAAACCGCAAGTCGATATTCTTGGGGTAAGGTTGCTGAATCTACGAATATTTTGCTTGAGCAACTAGGCCATAGTTATTACAAATAGTCTTGTCTATATTTTATTTTTAGAAATGTATTAATCCATTTATTTGGGTAATATTTACGATGCGGAAGTACGAACAGTCACAGCTCACTACACGATAAGACATTATCTTCTCCGGCTGTGTAGACGACAGTGTCGGTTTCATTCGCGGGGCCCCCCGCATTCGTTGCTACCGGATCAAGACCCGATAGTTTTCCACTCACACGGTAATCGAGTTCACTGTGTGTCAAGAGGCAGTCGCTCGGATATTGATGGTACCACTCAATCTTTGAGACTTGACCATCATCCGCATATGTGTCTGTTGGCGCAATTTCGCCGTTAGTCAGTGCACGTGGCAATGCAAGTGGTGCCGTAAATAAGAGGCAGATAAATAGTGCCGAAAGCAGTAGGTTGCGCTGGCGGGACGAGATTGTGACAGATCTATGAAAATAGTGGACAGTATATAAAACACCGATCAGAGCTGGGAGGATGATAACCCGTTTGAGAGTTGCGATATCACCAGCCGCGACAATTGCAGCGACAAGAATGGTAAACATGAGTCCGACAGCGAGGTACAGGCGAGAAAATCTCTGATCGTCACTTCGGCGAGCGATAGTCACGACAACGATAATACCAGCCAGAACAGCGACGAGTGTGGAGACAATGATTCCTGAGACATGGATGAACCACATCGAAATCTCAGCGCCAAAAACATCGACTGTCGGCCACCCTGCTAACGATCCCTCACCACTTCCGGAAGGGGGCTCAGTGTTTGTTCCGCTGCCAAAGGTGCTGTAGGCCGCATATACAAACTGGCGGAAATACCGAATATGTAGTGTCGTTGTTGGAAGTGTGAGTGGTATGAACAGTACTGTACAGAAGAGGGATATTGCAGTTACTGTATTTCGTGTCAGGGCTTGGTGCTCAAGCCCCTTCGTGAGAAACAGGACCGCTAGTGCGACAGTGCTGTAAATGGTAGCCCACACGTAGTTGTACGTTGAGAGCATCACAGCTAGGAAGGAAAAGACGAGTAACAGACGCGTTTGTGATCGGTTGGATGTCCCGATTCGATACGCCAAGTAGAGTAAAAGAAACACGATCAGGTGAGTGAACGGCTTGTGGGTTGCCTCAGTAAGGCGGTTAACAAATCCGGAGAAGGACCATAATACGAGTGGCGTAAACATGGCGGCCCACACCATTTTGTCGTCCGAGTTGCGAAAGAAGTTAATTGTAATTAGACAGATAGTCGAAAAAGAGATTAGCCCAATAATGGGAGCGATCCAATCAAGGGCTAGCCAATTATCAAAACCGAATAGTTCGAGAATTGTACCAGCCATAATTTGATAACTGTTGCCAGAAATATACTGTGTTGGCGGTTCTAGTGATCCATTGATGACGATCGTTTGAATGTCGCGAATAACGTTGTTTTCGTCAGCAGCGATCCGAAGACCGAATGCTCTCCATCGAAGCGTAAGAAACAAGCTGAGTACTGCTGTCGCAATGGTGAGAATTTTCAGAGTTCTTCGCCGTGCCATCTTCGTATATTCATGAAAGTATCACGATCTGATAAGGATGTTTATCAGCAAGAATTTATCGAAATTAACCAATTCCAATTAGATTGAATAGGATATCTCTATCCCTAGATTAATTTAAATACTTGGAGAAAATAGGTCATGACAATGTCAGAGGATGATCCGTTTCGAGGTTTGTTGTATGTGATGGATAGTCTCAGGTATGACCATTTAGGATGTAACGGATATGAAAAAGATATTACACCAAAGATGGATAATATCGCTGCTGATGGGACAAGTTTTGATAACGCCTTCTCACAGGCAATATGGACATATCCCTCTGCGGGTTCGATTTTTACGGGACTATATCCAGAGACACATGACAGTCAGCAGTTTCATCAGGGGCTGGACTCCGATCAACCACACCTAGCTGATAGATTTGGAGAAGAAGTCTCAACTGCCTGCTTTTCAACAACACTTGGGGTTTCTCCAGATCGTGGTTACAAACAAGAGTTCGACGAATTCTATCATCTCGGAGAGGACGATTCTGGACTCAGACCAGATATCATGGGACGGTTGAATGAAAAACTGCTCCCGTGGCTGGAGTCAAACGCCGATGGAGGATTCTTTGTAGTTATCTGGGCAATGGGTACCCACCATCCATACCTTCCACCATCTAATAGAACTGTTTCAGATCCTACCGAACCCGTAAAGCAGGGTGGTGAGGGTACCCAAGATTGGATGCGTAGATTGCCAGCCGATCGACGCGAAGACGTGATTTCAACGTACGATCGGGCTATCAAGCATACTGACGAGAAACTAGGCGAAGTTATAGATTGTCTTAAAGATAATGGGGTGTATGATGAAACAGCCGTTTTCGTAACTGCCGATCACGGAGAACTATTCGATGAACACGCACGACTTGAGCACGCATCAAAGTCCGCGACGCGGGCCGCTAAGACCGTGACTAGCGCAGAAAAACGTCGGTACTTTAGCGTATTCGATAAATCTGCTTTCGTCGGTCACCAAGCAGTCCTTCCATATGACGAGCTAATTCACGTGCCACTCATTGTCAAGCCTGATGTCGATAATGATTTTGGTACAGATAGACATGACGGATTAGTTGAATTGATTGACCTATTCCCAACTCTCTATGAATTCGCTGATCTTGACGCTCCATCAGCTATTCAGGGAAGATCTCTTAGTCGTTCTGTCAATAATAATTCTAAATCATTCGTTTATTCGACTAGTCAGATACATAACGGAAACTTGCTCTATCGTTCTATTCGTGGAACAGAGTACAAACTTTGTACTAAAGAACTGTTTGACATATCACCTCGTCTACTTACAGATATAAGAACTCTCCAGTCTATTGTTGGATATTTTGTCGGTGAAGGAACAACATTGTTACAGCTACCAGAGGAAAAAGGCGCTACAAATAAAAAGAGAGCAAGCAAGCTTATGAGTCAACTGGAATCTCATATCTCTGACTGTGAATCTCAGATCGAGACTAGCGGTGAGCCAAACACTGTAACTGTGGATGAAGAGACTCAGTCACATCTTGAAGATCTCGGTTATAAATAATATAGTGCCAACAAGCACCTATTGGATAATGATCATATTATTAAAATTCTAGTCCAACACAGAAAAATAAGAGAAAATAACAAGGATAAATTCTTAACAAGTTATTCTATCTCTCTGCTATTCTTACCTAATAATATATATCTAATATTGAGAGTGTTGATTCAACTTCCACGGATACCAATAAAATTATAATATCATCTAAAACAAAGTATTTATACAACATGGATTAAAGACGTATGTATGACTCGTCGCGTCCTTGGAAATGAGATTGATGTAGAAAATATTTATATTTATGTTTCAGATGCGGTAAGATGGGACAAAACACCCGATAAAATCACTTCATTAGGTGCATCTTTTAAAACGATCGCGGCAGCCTGTGCCACAATGCGGGCAGTTTCATCCATCCTCACCGGTAAAAATCCGCCAAACCATGGTGTCTCAGATTGGACACACAAGCTTAGAGTTCCTAGTCTCTTTGATCTGCCTCAAATGAATACTGGGTTTCATAATCCAGCAGCTGGCAACAAGGGAGGATTAGAGACAGTAATAGATCACTCAAGTTCAGACACACTTGATGATATTGAGCCTCCTTTCATTTATCTTGAACGTGATAAAGGGGGCCATATCCCATAGAATGGGATGACATTCGGAGAGATGATGGAGACATTCTCGCATACTCAGGAAGAAATTCAGCAGCATTACTCAGAAATGGTAAAAAAATCGGCTAATAGGTTTGAAGAGAGGATTAAATTACTTGAGAACCGTGATCTCCGAGAGTCCACCCTCATAGTATATCTTGGTGACCATGGTGAACTTCTCGGGGAACACGGATTAGTTTCCCACTCTACTCCTAGCATACCAGAGTTAGTCTACGTTCCTACTGTTTTCATTCATCCGGATATCAGCAAGTCTGGGATACAACCTGAAACGATCGGACAAATCGATATTGTTCCTACTGTACTTTCAGCTCTTAATAAGTCAGGTTCGCGTTTAAGACCAGAGGGTGTAAATCTATTTGAAGAGGTTCCTAGTGAGCGATATAATGACGGAATGCACACATATTCTATTCGAGGTAGGGATGTGAAAATTTACCAATCTGCTGGACTTTGGGACGGGGAGGGTGGCCATACATTTACGTCTCATTTTGGTCGATTACTTACACCTCTCATTATCGCAAAAAGATCTAGGGGATGGAACCGAGAGTTTCTCAAGACGAATCCAAGACAGATACCGCAAGCAATTCGAACCCTAGCAACACACCACACAGAGTATAGCAATCCAGGTTTTTCGAAAAAAGTAGCAAGAGAGACTATTCAAAGAATTCAGGAAGAAGGCAAAGGTTCAGAGGTTGAGAAGGCAAAATTGGATGAGGAAGTCGAAGACCGGCTAGAAGATTTGGGGTATCGTTGAACCGCGGCGTTAAATCAAGGAAGGAAGTGTCAGTGTTTCGAACCCCATCTCCAAAACTATATCCTGTCCTTCGATTAAGCAAAGGTGTTTCAAATAGACAGATAATACTTTTCAATAGATGGAACTTAGCAATGAGATATCAGTGGTAGGTATGGAGCAGAGTGGTGATAATCCATATATCGATTTACTCTATGGCGCGTTGGAGGAAGAAGGTGTCTCTGTCTGTCAAGGTGTGAACTACTGGCTATTCCCTTTAACGCGATCCTGCCTCAAATATCCAGATGCAGAAGCCATACAACTTGATTGGCTTTACCGTTACTATATGGTCAACGGATTTTCTGGGGTGAGAGTTCTTGATTGTATAATCACTATCGGGCGTTCTATATTCTTTTTAATCGATCTACTCATTATCTCAATGCTGCAGACCTCCGTTGTTTGGACAGTTCACAACAAAAGCCATCATGAAAACAAATATCCGAAAACAGAGAGAATTATAAATGAAGTGGTGTGTCGTATTTCTGATGCTATCACAGTCAAATGTGAGTATGCAAAACATGATATTGAATCAACTTTCTATGCGGCGGACTCCGATAAGATCTGTGTTGTCTCTGACGGGAACTACATTTCATCATATGAGAACACCGTTTGCAGAAGGGAGGCTCGTATGAATCTCGGAATTAATGACAAAAAATTTGTTTACCTATATTTTGGGATGATTCGGGAGTACAAAGGAGTTCCAGATCTCATTGAAGCCTTTGAAGAGCTAGATCATAATAATGAAGAGCTGTGGGTTGTCGGTAATCCACATTCGGAGGATATTCGTAGAAAAATTGAACAACAAAGCGGTGTTAATGAAAATATCTCTACCGTTTTCAAATTTATTGAACAAGATCGGGTTCAGTATTATATGAACGCAGCAGATGTACTCGTATTGCCGTATCGTCACATCCTCAATTCCGGATCTGTTCACCTAGGTCTGTCTTTCGGGCTGCCGATTGTTACCCCCAATATGGGTTGTATCCCTGAAGTCATTTCTGAAAATAATGAGTTCCTTTACAATAGTGATGACCCCGAGGGATTAGGTGATGCCTTGAAAGAAGTCCGAGATCATGACGATCTCGAAGGTGTGGGGAATGCGAATTATAAACAGGCACTTTCACAGGACTGGCGCAAGTCAGCACGACAGCTCAAAAGTGTATACTTGAAGAAGGCATAACGCGTCAACTAGCTGTACCTCACGATAGTACTGGGGGTGAAATTGTCGGCAGAACTAAAATAGGTGCTTGATCATTTTTTTCAAGTAGAGTCGTACTTGTTGGGTTGGTATATACCCAACTGTCATATTGATACCTAGAAATGACACCAATCCCAGTGGTGGGAACATGAACAACGATAGCCACGGAGAGAAATTAACGAGCTTAACGAGTCCAAGGAATAGGATTGCGAAAGCCCCCTGCGTTATTGCGAGCTTCACAGCCCACCGTAGTGGAACGACATCGAATGGGGAATACGCCCACAGTGCAACATTCCCAGCAAACATGGCGACGTAAGACACCCCGGTTCCGATTCCAGCACCTATGATCCCGTATCGGGGAATTAGAAGCGTATTCAGCAAGACATTGAGTACAAGCGCACCGAAGGTGATGAGTTCCGTGTGTCGGACCCAACCAGTTGCCTGTAACACGGGAGTGACAACCCGGGTGATACCGAAGAAAAAGGTCCCGACGATCAACACTTGTAACGTAGTGGTTGCGCCGACGTAGTCAGGACCGAAGTAGACTGTAAGGAACGGTTCCGCAAGAGCGAACAGTCCCACTCCGAACAGGGTCAACGAGAGGACGCCATATTTTACTCCGGTTTGGATGTTCTTGTTGATCTCTCCGAGCTCACCGGAACTCCAGAGATTCGCAGTGTGTTGAAGAAACGCCAACTGAATTGCCGAGGGCACGAACCAGATCATCTCGGCAGGAGTTATCGCGCTTTGGTAGAGTGCCGTGAACGTCCCACCTTTGAAGAATTCGACAAGGAGGATGTCTATTCGGTACAATAGCATCACACTCAATCCGCCGATCAGTTGGTACCCACCGAAAGACGCAATTCCCCTCCCGTGCTTCGCAATATCACTCCATCTCGGGAGGCCAAAGGAGGAATATCTTGTGAGTGCAACACCCCCAAAGAGACTCAATAGTAAGAACGAGATTGCGTACGCGGAAAACACGCCGAGCACATCGTAGCCGACATATGCGAGCAGCAACGCACCAACCGAGTACACAAGGCGGCGAACAATATTCAGAACCTCGCCGACTGATTCCCGCTGGAGTCCGTAGAAGGCACCCTTCACGATTGCGAAGATGTTCGTGAAGAGTATCGCACCCATGAGTATCCACACGTATGGTGTGTATCGAGCGGGAATAATATTCAACCAAAGAGATAACAGGACGGCGGCTGTGGCAATTATCCCGTAGACGACGCTGAGAAGCAACGATGTGGAGACAATTGATGAGACCTCTGTTGGATCATCAGTGTGTTCGGCGACCGTCTTCCTTGTCGCGTCAAACAGCCCTCCCTTCGACAGAAGCGTTACAATGCTGAAACCAGCCAAAACACTCGCGTACAAGCCGTACTGAGTCTGAGAGATGACCCGAACGAGAATCGGCGTGAACGCCAAGCTAATCAGTATTCCAGCGACTTTTCCGGAGAAAATGGACAATATCGACCGAAGGAGCGAAGCCATACAGTTCGGTTTCATATTACTTTGTCAGCATTTAATTCGTCCGATAAATCGAAGTAACTGCTAGACTATCAGGAAATATTGATTGATTTGCTGATAAAAGAGTGCGCGATCAGACTTCCACTTCTTTTCCGATTATGCCTCTGCCTTTTTCCACTCCTTCGGGTACCTGACAACAATCTACCACTCGCCAAGTGGGGCCGCATCAATCGTTCGTCAACTCTACATCAACAGTAGGTATCGGGCTCATCAACCACATTTGGAAGCACACCACACCGATCCATTTCGTACCACATATTCCACGACACCCTTACACGGTACCTTCTCCACAAGAAACGTTATATAGGTCTGGTCCTCGGACTGGCGGCGTATCAAGTACTAATTTCACTTCAGAGATGTCGCCGTCAAGTATGTGCATGATAGGGGTGTCCCCCGAATCGTCCTACGGGTGTTAGGGGACGCTTGCTTTCTCAGATATTAACTGTTTTCATGAGATGAGCCTCTGAGAGGATATACTAATTGTATAATATTTTCCTGCTACTGCGTCTTCACGCCTCAAATTGTTTAACTGTATAGTGCCGATTCAGCTATTCTCTGGGCGCTTCCAGCTCCACCAACGTCAGATCCCGGTCTAGCATACAGTAGTCATGCGGCGGGTCACCAACAATCTCGGATATCCGATATTCCTCATCAAACTCAGCCCCAGCAGGCTCACAGTAGGGATGGCTGGGACACTCGGTGTGCGGACAGGGGCCCGGCAGCGACGCCTTACTCCCAGCGTACGCACCCTTCGAGGGGACGTTGGCCTGAATCGGTGCGGGCTCAACCTCGACGGCCCGAACGCCGTTTTCATGCACGGCACAGTCTAGCGTTTGCCCGCTCTGGCGGACGTTGGTGATCCGGTAGCGGTTTCCGGTCGTCAGATTGAGGCATTGGTCGCGGTAGGGGCAGTCAGCACAGCCGCTGGCTTCGCCGCGGTAGACGAACTCCGCGCCGACCTCGGCGAGGCGCGTCCCGACGAGCGTGACAGTGGTCATACCGGGCTATAGAACGCCGCCACGGTAAAGCATCATGTCCGCCCGGTCAGGTCGTCCAGTTTATCCAGATACGCCTCGCGGGGCACCTGATACAGCGAGCGGTAGTCCAGTTCGCCGTCGGCAAACCGAGTGGCCAGGTCCACAGCGCCCTCGACGGCAGCGTCGCGACGCTCGTAGAGGCGCGTCCCGACGAGCGTGACAGTGGTCATACCGGGCTATAGAACGCCGCCACGGTAAAGCATCATGTCCGCCCGGTCAGGTCGTCCAGTTTAGCCAGATACGCCTCGCGGGGCACCTGATACAGCGAGCGGTAGTCCAGTTCGCCGTCGGCGAACCGAGTAGCGAGTGCGACAGCGCCCTCAACGGCAGCGGAATCGGCGTCGCGCTCGACTTCGGGCTCAAGATAAAAGGTGACGTACCAGCTTTCTCCGGTCCGGTCAGCGCCGGGGCGGCGGGTCCGTTTCCCGCGCGTGAGGTAAATAGTCGGCAGGCACGGTGCCGGGAACTGCTCCGAGTCGAATACGTCCGGGCGGTACGCGAGGATGAGCTTCTCGTCGGTCTCGTTCCACACCGTCCAGTCATCGGGGAGGCCCGACAGGTCCATACAGCCGAATCGGTGTGGACGGGCAAGAATCCGCTGGTCCGTCCCAGGCCCAGATACCGGCACTCGGTTGCACGACGGCAACAGCGATGCGCTGAGTTGCGCTGCCGTGTGTCCCGTTCTCGTTCGTCAATCAATCCGGCAACAGATTCACATCAATCCAGCGCTAAACACTGGCCGACCCACCAGAGAGAACAGTTGACAACCGACACAGTATATAAACCAATGCCAAAATAATGAGACATGGTAACATGGGTGTGCCCCGCCATCCCCGCATTCGGACGACTATCGGACCGGAATTTATCGGCGGTATGCACATAAGAGGGCAAAGTTCTTATATGAACAGAACTCGTACGGTAAATAGTATCGGAAACAGTTCGACACTGCTTCCCGTTACCACACCAGGTCGGAACAGTCCCCGTGTTCCGTCCGGCAGGTCAGCCATGGAAGGGCACACGCGTCACCCCGCAGTGAAGGGTGAACCAGCGGCTGTTTGCGGTCACATCTGCAGCGGACAGCACCGACACCGAGGAGCGACACAGCCCCGAGACCAGCCCGCGACAGTCGGTGGTCGCCTGCAGCCACGACGAACTACTGAGATAGCATGAGCAAGAACAACGAGACACTCGAAGCGCTGAGCAAGGAGTACCGTGACACGATACCGGCGGACCTCCGGAAGACGAACACGTTCGACTGGTATCTGCAACAGTTGTACGACGAGCCGAAGATCGCCCGCAACGCCCACCAGCGCGTGGCGGATATGTTCGACTACTACGGCAAAAGCTATGACGAGGAGGCCGGCGTCGTCGAATACGAACTGGCGAGTGAGGACCCGCTCCACAACGGTGAGAACACCTTCTACGGACGGGTCATCCACGAGGCGATGCACGAGTTCGTCAACAAGGTCAAATCCGGCGCTCGCGGGCTCGGCCCCGAGAAGCGTATCAAGCTTCTGCTGGGGCCGGTCGGGTCGGGGAAGTCCGACTTCGACCGGCAGGTCCGGCGCTACTTCGAGGACTACACCAGCCGGGACGAGGGCCGGATGTACACGTTCCGCTGGACGAACCTCTGTGATGTCATCCACGACCAGGACCCCGCCGACGACGTGGTCCGGTCGCCGATGAA
>NZ_JAAOHT010000057.1:0-29497 GCF_011440255.1 Haloarcula sp. JP-Z28
AAGCTAACACCGTATCTCAGAGCCTTTCAGCTCCGCTGCGAACTCTACAGAAAACCAGGTGACGAAGCGCTCAAACATGCTCTTGATGCTGCTCTCTGAAAATCAACAACGTGCTTCACAAGAGCGTTGACCAGATAGCCTGCGACGACGCTGCCGAGGAAAAGCCCCTGAAAGGTGATATTCGATGCTGACCGCAACACGTCCACGACCGTGAACGCTGCGGGGATGACGCCGCTAATAAGGGCGCATTTCCACGTTTTCGATAGCTCGAACTGGAGGGACATAGCTGGATGGTTGACCGCCGAAATGAAAAACCACACCCCTGACGACACAACCATTTGAAACCGACCGTCGCGTCACTACCCGAATCAGGGCGTATTTGTCGGTGTAGCCCCTGTCATGGCCTATGGCAGAGTATCAGCCCGGGGTGTGTAACATCGGAGCGAACCAGCGCCGCGCCCGCCGACTGTCGGCCCTTGCTTCGTTTGCGGTCGCTGTCGGTCTCGCGCTCGCCGTCGCAGTGGGCGCGGTCCCCAACCTGTCGCTGTGGGCGACTATCCCCTTCATTTTCGGCGGGTACGTCGGCGCGTTTCAGGACTACTTCCGGTTCTGTGTCGCCTTCGGTGCGCTGGCCCGCTACGACCTCTCGGGGTCGGGCGGGGAACGCGGCAGTGTCGATACAAGTGAGGCCGTTCGCGCTGACCGGCGAAAAGCGGCGAAGATTCTCCTGTTTGCGGCCGCCGGGACGGTCGTGACGAGCGGCATCGGATACGTGGCCGTCACCGCCCTGTAAGGACTGCTGTCTGCTGTATGTTCCGCGCGTCTTCCGACCGAATCACGAGGTGGCGGTATCAGACGACAGCCAGTCCGGTCGGGACCTGGTCGTACTCGGCTGTCCAGTCCCCGCCGACGAGGTTCTGCTTGACCCACGTCTCCCCGTGTTTCGACTGGAACAGGCCGTGGTTCGTCAACGCGAGAAAGCCATCAGTCGGGGCAGCGGTGAGAATCGGCCGGGCCAGACCTTCCGGTCCCGGCAGGCCGTCCATCGATTGCGTCCACCGGTCACCGTTCCATCGATACACGTAGCTCTCGCCGTGTGTACTGTGAGCCGAACGGGGTCCGCTGGCCGCCGAAACGATGGCACAGTCCGGGTCGCCGGGATGGACGGCCAGCCCCCACACGTACCGATGGGCCAGCCCCTCCTGCGGGTGGGTCCACGCCGCTCCACGGTCGGTCGACAGCGCGAAACCGTCGCCGGCGGCGGTGTACACCCGGTCTGGGGCGTCAGGATGGGTCGCCAGCGTGTGGTTGTCTCGCCGAGCGCCGTCGGGGTGGTCGACCCACGTCTCGCCGCCGTCGGGACTGCGGACGAACGCGCCGGCCTCGATGGCGGCGTACACCTGCTCCGGGTCGTCTGGCGCGAGGGCGAGCCAGCGCACGTGGTGGGTGTCGGGCCGCGGCGGGAACGACCACCGTGCTGCCGAGTCCAGTTCCGTCAGTCCGGGCTTCTCGGTCCACGTCTCACCGCCGTCAGCCGAACGGTAGACCGCGCTCGGCTCCGTCCCGGCCCACACCACGTCAGCGTCGCGCGGGCTGACCGTGACGCTCGTCACGCGGTCGCCGGCATCGAGGACTGTTTCCCACGTCGCGCCGCCGTCGGTGGTCCGTTGGAGGCCAGCATCCGAGGGACCCACGAAGGCTCGCTCCGGCTCGGCAGCCTCTGCGGCGACACACTCGATATCGTGGCCACGGAGGCAATCGTCCCAGCCGCTGTTACCGTCCCCAACAAGGACGCGGTCACCAAGTGCGGCGTAGACGGTATCCATGGCCGACCTACGTTGCCCGAGCGAAGAAAGCTGGCGGTGGTCAGCGACTGACCGACCGCGTCAGGGCGAAAACATACAGCGCGACGAAGAAGCCGCCGAGGAACGCCTCGGACTGGGCGAGGAGACTCACAGTCGGATTACTGACCTCGCCAACGCCGCCGAGGAAGAAGGCAATAAACGACCCGAGGCTGAGCTGGGCGTACTGGCCGACACTGTCGAACAGGGCCGGCGCGATAGCGAGGTACAGCCCCGCGTATGTGACGATGAGTACCGCCGAGGCCGCGAGGGTGTACGATGCCCGCTCACCGTAGCCGGTCGTCACGAACAGGAAGGCGTTCATCCCCCAGCGGGCGAGCGCCCGCCCCCGCTCCCGCAGCGACGCCGCACTGTCCCGGACGCGCCGGGACTGACAGCGCCGCCGGTATCCCATCTGCGACCTGAAGAACTCGGAGGCCGCGGTGTTGTCGGCGATGTCGTTTGCGCCGTTTTTGGCCCGGAGATATGTCACCTCGCCGGCGGCAGCCGCGATTCGCCCCTCTGTCGCCGTCCCGAGTCGCTCGGCAGTGGCGCGAGCGGCTGTCGGGACCGCATGGTCCTGGGCCTGCTTGGCCGCCAGGTTGGTGAGAGTCGGCGGTTCATCGCCCGCCGCGGCCGTGTTACCGTCGCCGGCGGGCGAGCCCGCCCTGTCCTCGCCGGCCGACGCGACTCTCGGGACAGTGCCTGGCTCGGCGGTCTTTGCGTTTTCGTTGCCGTCCGCCAGGGCTTCGACGGCCTCGTCGAGGGCTGCCGGGTACGACAGCGCGGTCCGCAGGCCGTCCCACAGCCTGCTGTCGAGTTCGTGAAGCCGGTAGTTTGCAGCCTCCAAGTCGAGGGCATCGTCGTCGCGGAAATCGAAGCCCGCGAACCGCGTCCGGTAGAACGCGACACGGCTGAGGACGCTCTCCGTCCCGTCGCCCTCAAATCGGACAGTGCCAAGCGTCGCTCGCTCGGGGTCGTAAACCGCTGCGCCTGCAGCCGGCTGGCCGAACGTGCCGTCTTCGACTGTGGTCTCGGAGAGCGAGACGAGTCCGACGCCGTCCGGTCCGACGGCCGCTGGCCGGAGGTCGACCGATCCGATGGTGCAGCCGTGGAGTCGAACGGTGCCTATGCAGGTCACCTCCGCAGCACGGAGCTGGTCGATGTCGCTGTCAGCGAATTGCGGGCTCGCCAGCGTTGCCCCGCCCAGGTGGAGGTCGGTGACAGCGGCGTCGACGAACCTCGCGGCGACCAGCGTCGTGTCCGTGGCGTCGAGCCGCTCGATGTTTGCGCCCTCGAAGTCGGTGCCCACGAACACCGAGTCGTGGACGACTAGTTTCATCGAGACGGCCGCGTCGGCGAACGTCGCGTTGGTGAGCGTCACGTCAGGGAGATAGAGTCGCTCGGCCTCCACCCGCTCGAAAACGGCCTCGTCATAACTGGTCTCGTTGAAGTAGCCGCCGCTGAACGTCGCGCCGTAGAACCGCGCCGTGCCGAACTCCGCCCATCGGAAGTCCGCCTCGTCGAAGGTCGCGTGGTAGAAGTCGCCCGTCCCGAGCGTCGCCTCGTCGAAGTCGGCCATCTCCAGTGTGGCGTGCTGGAACGACCCCTCCTCGATAGTCACCCGGTCGAAGGCGGCGTCAATCACCGAGGCCCGGTCGAAGGTCGCGCTTTCAATTGTTGCGTCGCGGGCATCAACTTCGGACAGTTCCGCGCTCTCGAACGCAGCGGTGTCCAGTTGCGCGCCCCTGAGGTCGACCCGGTCCGCTGTCACCCCGTTGAATACTGCCTCGGAAATCGTCGCGTCTTTCGCATCGATTTCGTGGTACGTCCCGTCGAACGTGGCCGTTTCCGTGACCGTCGCTCCCCGGAAGTCGAGTCGCTGGCCGAACTCGCTGTCAGTGCAGTCCAGCCGACCGATTGTCGCCCCGCGGAGGTCGACCGGATGGTTGTCGGCGGCGTCGACGACCGCGTTCGACACGTCGAGAACATCGAACGTAGCTCCGATGAACTGCTTCGCTCGCTTGTGGTCCTGTCGACTCTCGCCGGCATCCCCGGTTATCGCGTCGAGAAATGCCTCGGACACGTCCATGCCATCGGGGACGTCTTCAGGCTGGCAATGGAACGGACACCGTTCTTTGCCGTCGAGTGCGCCGTGTGGACATTCCCACGCCGCTTCGGCCTCGCCGTGTACGTCCACGATGTTATCTGTGAAGCCACACCGGCTCTCGGCGCGTCCCGACCAAGCCATCGTTGGCCGAAACGGTCGGGAGGCAGGGGCATAAGCGCTTCTACACCGAGGACTCATACGGATTGTTAGAGCGCCTTACCGGTATGTGTCGACTCTATGGGTCGGCACTAGTTGGAAATACTCAACAACAATCCGTCTCAGTCGTCGGCAGCGACCGCCTCGGTTCCGATTCGACGGGCGAGGAAGTCATCGAGCAGGCGGAACAGCCGTTTCTTCTGCTCGATGTCCGAGGATGCGTGGCCCTCCTCACCGAGCTCCCGGTACTCGAACGCGCCGTCCGGTCCTTCGGTGTAGCCCGCGTCTTCGAGGGCATCGCGGAACAGCCGGGCCTGCGAGACGGGGACCCGGCGGTCGTTGACGCCGTGGACGATGAACAGCGGGGCGTCGAGGTTGCCGACGTGGGTGATGGGCGACCGTTCCTCGTACAGGTCCGGGTTCTTCTCCGGAGTACCCATGTTCTTCTCCATCAACTCTGTTCGGTAGTGCGCCATCGTGTTCTCGTACTGGTCTTCGAGGTCTGTGAGACCGATCCAGGCGACGCCGGCGTCGTACAGGTCCGGGTACTGGACCAGTTGCCAGTACGCCGAGTAGCCCCCGTAGGAGCCGCCGAAGACGACAACCCGATCTTCGTCAAGCCACTCGCGGGTCGAGAGAACGTGTTCAGCGGCCGAGGCCACGTCGCCCTGTTCGGCCCCGCCCCAGTCGTCGTACAGTTCGCGGATGAACTCGCGGCCGTGGCCAGTCGAACCCCGGTAGTTCACCTGCAGGACGGAGAAGCCCCGCTGAACGAGGAACTGTGTGTAGAGGTCGAATGATTTGCTGTCCATTCCGCGGGGGCCGCCGTGGGGGTTCACGATGAGCGGGGACGGTCGCTCGCCTGAATCATAGAGGAGACAGCCGATATCCAGCGTGTCGTGCGGGTCGTGCTCGACGGCCGCCTGCCGCGTTTCGGGCACGCCGTCGGACTCGATGGTGAAGTACTCGGCGTCGGCGAAGGCGTCGGGAGAGAACGGCCCGTACTCGGCCTCAACCAGCGGCTCCGTTTCGTCCGTCGTGAGGTCGTATGTGAGCAGTTCGGGGCGTCGCGTGGGCGTCGTATGCAGCGCCAGGAGGCGGTCCTCACCCAGTATCGGGTCACCGCCCATCCGGCCGAACGACGCGACGCCCTCGGGAAGGTCGAGTTCGCGTGCGTCGCCGGTCTCGATGTCGTACACGACCGGGAGCTTCGTCGCCTCACGCGTCCGGACCGCGAGGAACCGCTTGCCGTCGGGCAGGAACGCCTGTGGTTCCTCCTCGTACTCGCCGCCGAACCACGTTACTGCGTCCGTGCGTAGGTCGTAGACGCCGCATCGGGACAGGTCACCGCTGTTGTCCATCACGAGTAAACGGTCACCGTTGGGTCCCCAGTCGGCCGGGGCGGCCTCCGCGCCGGTGACACCGATTTCGAGTGTCTCTGGGTCCGACCCGTCGGCGTCACTGACGTACACGTCCATGTTGTCGAAGTCGTCAGTCTCGTTGGTCGCGTACGCTAACTGCGACCCGTCGGGCGAGAGCAGTCCCGTGTGAACCGCTCGGTCGTAGTCAGTAATCTTGGACGTCTCGGCGCTCGCGAGGTTGTGACTGTAGAGGTTCATTTGCCCGTCCCGGGTCGACCCGACCAGTAGCGTCTCGCCGTCCTCGCCAACGTCCTGCAGCACTACCTGCCCGTCCATCTCGACGACCGCCTCAACCGACCCGTCGCGGTCGATGGCGTACACGTCGTTCTGTTCGTTGCCGTCGTCGTCGAGGTGGAAGAACACGCGCTCGCCGTCGGCGTCCCACTCCACGTGCCAGCGGGCATTCCTGGGGACATCGCCGTCGCTCCACTGCTCGTGCGTGCCGGCCTCGACGTCGAGGACGTGGAGTTCGTTGCGCCCGCTCACGTCGTAGTAGCAGGCCACTTCGATGCCGTCAGGGGACGCCGTCGGATGCGCCAGCGTCGGCAGCCCAGCGAGTTCCTCTAGCACCGCCTCGGGGTCCGTCGGACCGCTGTCAGGGTCGGACATACGAACCGACGTATCGGACGGCTAACCTGTAGGTGTTCTGCCGACATCAGAGAACGCCGTGAGTGCACACACTCGAACAGCAGACAACCCCGCCCGAAGTCAGCCGAGAAACCCGAGCCGGGTTGGACTGTCCGGCTCTATCTCGTTTGTACCACGGGATACTCCCACCCCGCTATGGTGTCCACCAGCGCAGGCCGACCATCACGAACACGATAGCCAACTGCATCAGCCCCTGCAAGCCCCCCAGTCTGGCGTTTCGCATCCCGATTTCGGAGACGAGGTCGACGTCCGGGTTCTCGGAGACGACCTGCCGGTAGATACGGACCTCGCCGGGCAGGATGACGCCAAAGCCCTGCACGGACAGCAGCGTCACGATACCGAGCGTGGCGACCATCCACCACGAGGTCATTGCGAAGGCCGGCAGCGTCGTGACGAGATACGCGCCCGAACCCACGACGGCGACGCCGAGGATGCCCAGCTTCTTCGGGTCGGTCAGCGCGTCGAACTGATAGCCGATGAGGAGAATGACCGGAATCAGCGTCGCAGCGGTCAGGATTGCCAGCCACGGGTCGGCGTTGGGGAACTTCCCGAGGCGAAGTGCCAGCAGGATGCCGCCCGAAATAGTCACCGTCGCCAGCGTTGGCATCAGGAACGTCATCTTGGGCGTGAACGATGCGAAGAAGTCTGCCCGTGCCTCTGGTTCTTGACCGCCGAGCACTGGCCCCAGCACGAGGCCCATGAACAGGTCGATACCAGTCCACAGCACCCCGGCCATCACATGGACGTAGGTCAGCGCCCGGATGTTTCCGCTGGCGAGTGCCCCCGCAAACGCGATGAACGGGACGGCGACTGCCCCCACAGCAAACGCCGGGTTCGCCTGCTTCGCCAGCCCACCGATACCCCGTTTCCGCTCGACGCGGTCTGCTGTCGACTGCGCCATAACTGGCTATATCAGGTTTCCCTACTGGCAAAAACGTTGGTGGCCGTTTCAGCTATTGCCTGCTTTCAGCATACCGACTTCCTCAGTCGTCGTCCGCGGCCGGCTGTTCGGCCGCTGTGTCGCGGTCCGCTCGCGGCCCCTCTAGGTCGACGTTCGGCAGCAGGTCGCGGAGGTACTGCCCAGTGTAGGATGCCTCGGTCCGGGCCACGTCCTCCGGAGTGCCCTGTGCGACGAGTTCGCCGCCGTTCTCGCCGCCCTCGGGACCGAGGTCGATGATCTGGTCGGCGTTCTTTATCAGGTCGAGTTCGTGCTCGATAACGACGACTGTGTTGCCGTCGTCGGTGAGCCGGTGGAGCACGTCGATGAGTTTGCGTTCGTCCTCCGGGTGGAGCCCGGTGGTCGGCTCGTCGAGCAGGTACAGCGTCTCGCCCGAATCCTTCTTACCGAGCTCCTCGGCGAGTTTGACGCGCTGGGCCTCACCGCCGGAGAGCGTCGTCGAAGGCTGGCCCAGCCGCATATAATCCAGCCCCACGTCCTTCAGGAGTTCTAGCCGGCGACGGATGCCGCTGTGGCTCTCGAAGAAGTCGTACGCTTCCTCGACAGTCATATCGAGCACGTCGGCGATGGTTGCGTCCTTGTAGGTCACGTCCAGCGTCTCGTCGTTGTAGCGCGCACCGCCACACTCCTCGCAGGGGACCGTCACGTCCGAGAGGAAGTTCATGTCGATTGTGACCGTCCCCTGGCCGCCACAGCCCTCACAGCGGCCGCCCTTGACGTTGAACGAGAACCGGCCGACTTCGTAGCCGCGCTGTTTCGAGAGGCTCGTCTCGGCAAACAGCTCGCGGATGTGGTCGAAGACGTTGGTGTACGTCGCCGGGTTCGAGCGGGGCGTTCGGCCGATAGGCGACTGGTCGATGAGCCGAACCGTTTCGATGTCGTCGAGGCCGTCGATAGCGTCATGTTCGCCGGGGTTCACGTCGGTGTCGTTCATCCGACGCACCAGCCCCTTGTACAGCACGTCGTGCATCAGCGTGGATTTCCCGGAGCCCGAGACGCCTGTGATGGCGGTGAACGTCCCCAGCGGGATGGATACGTCGAGGTCAGCGAGGTTGTGCTGGCGAGCACCCCGAACGGTGAGTTCGCCGTCGGCCTCGCGGCGGCTGTCGGGCACTGGAATCGTCCGCTCGCCCGAGAGGTACTCCCCAGTCACCGATTCCTCGGTGTCGATGACCTCGTCCATCGGGGCGTTGACGACGACCTCGCCGCCGCGCTTGCCCGGTCCGGGTCCCATGTCGATTATCTGGTCGGCCCGGCGCATCGTCTCGGTGTCGTGTTCGACCACGAGCAGCGTGTTCCCGAGGTCTCGAAGCTCTTCGAGGGTGTTCAGCAGGCGGTCGTTGTCCCGCTGGTGGAGGCCGATAGAGGGCTCGTCGAGGACGTAGAGAACACCGACGAGGCCGCTCCCGATCTGGGTCGCCAGCCGGATCCGCTGGCTCTCACCGCCCGACAGCGTCGATGCCTCGCGGTCCAGCGTCAGGTAGTCCAGTCCGACCTCGGTCATGAAGCCCAGACGGGCGCGGATCTCCTTGAGAATCTCCTCGGCGATCTTCCGGTCCCGGGCCGAGAGGTTCTCCTCCATCCCCTCGAAGTGGGCCAGCGCGTCACTGATGGACATCTCGTTGACGTCCGTTATCGAGGTGCCGTCAACGAGCACTGCCCGCGACTCCGCTTTGAGTCGCGTCCCTTCACAGGCCGGGCACGTCGTCGTCGCCATGAACTCCTCGATATGCTCGCGGGCGCGGTCTGAATCCGTCTCGACGTGTCGCCGCTCCAGATTCGGGATGACGCCCTCGAAGCGCTCAGTCTTCTCGCGGGTCCCGTTCTTGGTCCGCCACTCGAAGTGGACTCTGCTGTCGGTCCCGTAGAGGAACTGCCGCTGGATGGACTCGTCTAGCTCCTCGAACGGCGTCGTGAGGTCCACGCCGAAGTGCTCGGCGACGTTGTCCAGTTGCCGCGAGTAGTACGTCCGGTCGTAGCTCCAGGGCTCGAAGACGTGTTTAAGCGGCTTCGTCGGGTCGGTGACGACGAGGTCCTCGCTGACCTCCTTCGTTTCGCCAAGCCCTTCACACTCCGGACAGGCCCCGTGCGGTGAGTTGAACGAGAACGACCGCGTCTCGATTTCGGAGATGTCGATACCGCAGTGGGTGCAGGCAAGGTCCTCGGAGAGTTCGACGACGATTCGGTCCGAAGTAGCTCCGTCGTCCTCCTCACCGTCGGCGAGGTCGCCGGTTGCCCGGGCGTCTGACCCGCCGAGCGTCTCTGCCGCGCCTTCTGCCGGGTCCGGCAGAATGACCTTCAGCGTCCCGTCGGCCTCTTCGAGCGCGGTTTCGACGGAGTCCGTGATGCGCGAGCGGGCGTCCGGCGAAATCTTCACGCGGTCCACGACCACGTCGATGGTGTGGTCGTAGTTTTCGTCCAGTTCGGGTCGGTCCAGCGTGAGGTCGAACTCCTCGCCGTCGACCTCGACGCGGCTGTACCCATCGCTCACGAGGTCGTCGAACAGGTCCTCGAAGGCCCCCTTCTGGTCGCGGACGACCGGCGCACACAGCTTGGCGCGGGTTCCCTCGGGCAGTTCCAGCAGCCGGGACACCATGTTCTGGGCGGACTGCTCGCCGACCTCGCGGCCACACTCCGGGCAGTGTGGCGTGCCGACGCGGGCGTACAACAGGCGAAGGTAGTCGTGGAGTTCGGTGACAGTGCCGACCGTCGAGCGGGGGTTGTTGGCGGCGTTCTTCTGGTCGATAGAGATCGCCGGGGAGAGCCCCTCGACGTTCTCGACCTGTGGCTTGTCCATCTGCCCCAGAAAGTTCCGGGCGTAGGCGGAGAGCGACTCGATGTAGCGCCGCTGGCCCTCGGCGTACACCGTCTCGAATGCGAGCGAGGATTTGCCCGACCCCGACAGCCCGGTGACGACTGTCAGTTCCTCGCGGGGAATCTCCACGTCGACGTCCTTGAGGTTGTGTTCCTCGGCCCCTCGGACCTCGATTATATCCTTGCTCATCTTTGCATCTTCGTTGGCCGGCAGGAGGGAAACCCTGTCGGTTGCGTCCGAAACCGTACTTGATTGGTACTGGTTCCGTCGAAAGCTTGATTACGGCGTGTTCTATGGTAAATAATATGAGTACGCCCTCCACGTACGACATCAAGGGAATCGACCTCTCTGATGACAGCTACACTGTCGAACAGAGTCTGGTCCGCAACAAGTACAAAGCCATGGACGCCGCCGGGAACGTCGTCCTCCGCGGGAAACAGAAGATGCTGAAGATGAAAGAGCAGTTCCCGTTCGTCGACGGAAATGGTGACGAAGTGTTCGAAGTCAACGCCGGCGGCATCATCGACGTGGCCGGCAACTACGTCCTCACCGACTCGAAGACCGGCGAGGACATCGTCATCCTCGACAACGACTACTCGATTTTTCAGGACACGTGGAAGATTCGGGACGCCAGCACTGAGGCGAAGATCGCCGAGATCAACTCTCAGGGCGCGCTCGTGACCATCGCGCGCAACGTCGTCCCATTCGGCGGCTGGATTCCACACAAGTACGAGATCACCGACCAGGACGGCACCCACGTCGGCAACATCGACGGGCAGTTCTCGCTGAAAGACCGCTACGAGATAACCATTGACGACGCCAGCACGGTCCCGAAGGAGCCGATCATCGCCGCGGCGATGGTTATCGACGCGATTCAGGGGAACTGACGCCCCACCGGAATCCTTCTTGCCCTGGCTCCCCCAACGACCGCTATGCGCCGCCGGACGGTCCTCCGACGACTCGCCCTTGCAGGGACAGGTGTTGGCCTCGCTACGGGGACAACCCGGGGTCATCCGACGCCGACCGGTGATGGGACGGCCGAGCCAGCGCCCGCGGATACCGCGACCGGCGGAGACCCGCTGGGCGTGCTAGAGATGGAGACAGTGTACGAGGTCGTCACCAGCCCCGACGGACACACGGCCTACGTCGCGACAGGTGACGGCATCGCGCTCGTTGACCTCGTTACGCCGACCAGTCCCCGACTCCTCAGCCGCCGGACCGACTTGCTGGCAGAGAGCGACGACGGTCCGATACAGCGCGTGCAAGACCTCGCCGTCAGCGGCTCGCGGCTGCTGGCCGCCGGGCCTGCCCACCCCGCCGACGGCGCTCACGGTTTCGCCGTCTTCGACGTGAGCGACCGGCAGGCTCCGGAGCGAATCGCGGGCCTCGAACTGGACACACGGGTCCACAACTGTCACTTTGACGGCCGCTACGCCTATCTGACCGCGAACGACCGCGACGGCAACCCCCTGCTCGTGGCCGATATCGAAGCCGAAGAGGAAGTCGGCGAGTGGTCGCTGCTTGATGCCGGCGACGCCTGGGCTGACGTGCCGACGAGTCTCTGGCCGCTGCACGATGTCTGGGTGGAGGACGACCGGGCCTACTTGGCGTACTGGGACGGCGGGACGTGGGTCGTGGACGTATCCGACCCGAGCGACATCTCGCTCGTCTCGAAGGTCCGCGGGCGCTCCCCCGAAGACCTCGCCGCCATTGAGGACCCCGGGACCGAGCGGAGCGAACCGCCGGGTAACGACCACTTCGTGACGGTCAATGAGGACGCGTCGCTGCTGGGCGTCGGCGGCGAATCATGGGACCTTGGCGACGACGACAGCGGCGGCCCCAGCGGCATCGACCTGTACGACATCAGCGACCCGACCGACGCTGAACTGCTGTCCACTCTCGACCCGCCGCCGACCTCGGACCCATCGCCGGGTGGCATCCTCACGACGGCGCACAACTTCGAACTGACCGCCGACCGCTGTTACTCGGCGTGGTACAACGGCGGGGTCCGGGTCCACGACCTGACGGACCCGACCGCGCCTGAACTCGCGTTCGAGTGGCGCGACACTGAAACGACCTCGTTCTGGACCGCCCAGCGCGCCGCCGGCTGTTTCGTCGCCGGGAGCACGAACGCGAGCCAGGGGACCGAGGTCCAGCCCGGACTGTACACGTTCCCGGACCCCCAGATACGGACGCCAACGCCCACGGACGACGAGGCGGGCAACGCTACCGACGCTGACGGCACCTCCCTTGGCGTCGGCGGCCCCGGCTTCGGCGTCGGGTCGGCGGTCGCGGCGGTCGGACTCGCAGTGTGGCGCGCCCGACGCCGGCGCGACTGACCTCGCCCGCCTGATTGAGCCCCGTTGCGTCACTCCAGTGCGCTCTTGACAGCGGCGGCGACACTCCGGGCGCGCTCGGCCAGCGGCTCGGAGATGTGGCCACGTTCGACGGCCGCGTCGAGTTCGTCGTCGTCGACCCGCTCAACGGCCCCGTCAGCGTGTTTCACCACGTCGACGTGGAGGTCAACGTAGCGGGCGGTGTCGGGGAATATCTCGACGGGCGTGCAGACGTTGACGTAGGTCCCCTTCTTCTCGCCATCGCTGTCGCGGTACACTGTCGGGTACCACCACCGCCCCTCCTTGACCTTCGTTTCAGCGATGTCGCCGGCCTTCTTCGGGACGCCCAGTGCGTCGTAGGTGCCGCCGGGACTCATCTCGCGCTCGATGGTCACCGTTCCGTCGTCATCGACGGACTGGACCTCGCCATTGCCTAGCGTGATGAGTCGGCCGTCGGGCTTGCCGTGACCCAGCGACAGCGACCCGCCGACCTGCGGGCCGAACTGCCGGGTCGTTACGGCGAAGGGGAAGTCCGTCTCGCCGGTTTCGGGGTCGTCACACAGCGCTTCGACGTAGTCCACAGCGGCGCTGGCCGCGCGGTCCCCGGCCTTCACGCGGTGGTGGCCCGGCATCGTCGACGTCACCTCGCGGCGGACCTCGTCGAGGGCGAACCGGCTCTCGCGGCCGAACCACAGCCACGCCGTCGAACGTCCCTCGTCGTAACGGGTCGGCGCGCAGTCCTCGGGCGCGTCGGCCCCGTCGAGCGATGCATCGATGGCCGCCGCACGGTCGTTGGCGGCGTCGAGTGCCGCAGCCAGCGCGTCGAAGCTCGCGTCCTCGCTCGCCGCTTCCCATGAGACACCCCAGCCGTCTTGGGGCTCCGCGGCGATGAGGTCCAGCATCGCCGGGCCGCCGGTCCCCGACCTGTTGGCGGTCCCGCCGCGCACGAGCGAGAGGAGCGACCCGCGGACCGCGACGGTCGTGTCCAGCACGGGCCGGCCGTTCGTCCACGGCGCGCTCGCCTCGACGACCTGCACCCGGAGCGTATCGCCCGTCTCGACGCGCTCGTCCGAGGACGAGTACGGGAGAAACCCCTCGCTGTCGCCGAGGTCCACGACAGCCCCGCTGCCCAGCGTCTCGGTCACGGTGCCTGCGTAGATAGCGCCCTCGGGCGTCGGGTCGTCCCAGCGAAGCGTGTCCCGGCCGACTTCGGCCAGGCGGTCGGTAACGGCCGCGGCAGTGTCGTGGTCACCGATGACGCCGACACCCTGCTGGTCGTCGGTCGTCACCACGGTGACCGCCGCCCGCTCGTCGGCGAACTCGCCGTCGAAGCGGTCCTCGATAGGACCCGATGCCTGGACGACCTCGTGGTCCGCCTCGCGCAGTAGCCGGGTCAGCGCCGTTGCGTAGATGCCCCTGACCCGGACGGTCATAGCGCGTCCTCGTCGGCGGCAAAGCGGACCCGTCCGTGGACTGTCGGTCCCAGCGAGAGCTCTACTTTCCCCTCGCTCAGGACGCGCCCGCCCTCGACCGGAACGCCCCAGGTGTCGAAGCGCAGATAGCCCCGGATGTCGTCGGCGTGGGTGAACAGGTCGCAGTATTCGACGGTGTGTTCCTGAATCTCGCTGGAACTGTGAGCGATATCCATATCGGAGTACACCGTCTCGCGCCCGTCGAAGAAGGCTTCCAGTTCTCCGTCCGCGTCGTCGGTGGCTTCGACCACCGCGTCGGAGGCCGCTTCGATGGTCGCTTGCTCAACGCCAGCATCGCGGAGCGCCTGCTGTTCGCGTTGCGTGAAGTGCATACCCGCGAGTCAGTGGCGGGGAGAGGAAAACAGTGCGGAATCGCCTACACGATCATCGCGTTCAGCACGAGCATCAACAGCCCGAACATGACGCCGGTCGCGACGATTGTTCGAGGGTCGATACGGATCGTGTTCTGGTCTTCAGCGTCGAAATACCGGACCAGTCCCGCACTGGACATCAGTCCGCCGCCGTCGCTACCACTCATACTTCAGGGTGGTGTATCACCAACACTAAGCCTTTCGGGTCGCCCGCGATTGCGTGCCCCCGGTATACATGGATAACCCTTATCAGATACCGCGGGCTAACACGAACAGAGTACTATGACGGTTACACTGAAGGACTTCTACGCGGACTGGTGCGGCCCTTGCAAAACGCAGGACCCGATCCTCGAAGACCTCGAAGAGGAGTGGGCGGACGTTGAGTTCGAGAAGATCAACGTCGACGAGGAGCAGGACGTCGCCAACGAGTATCAGGTACGTTCCCTGCCGACGCTCATCATCGAGAACGACGACGGCATCGTCGAGCGCTTCGTCGGCGTCACGCAGGCCGACGACATCGACGACGCGCTGCAGCAGGCCTCGGCGTAACGCAGTCGCTTTTGCGGTTTATCACACCGGCCAGTAGCAACCGCTGGCTCACTCCTGTTCGGCCAGTCCCGAATCGTCGATTTCGTCGACGGCGATCAGCATCCGTCCGCCCTCAAGCGCCGTCACCATCTTCGACTCGGTGAAGGTAGTTTCGTCGGCCCGCAACCCTTTGCTCTGGCCGGTCCACTTCCCGCCGCTTCTGACGACAGGAATGACGTGCGTCCTGATGTGCTGGACTTCGTTGCTCGGGTGGAGTTCCGACCAGTGCTTGCCGACGAGTTCCTCCGACTCGTAGCCGTAGTACGAGGCGTAGGTCTCGTCGACTCGCTCGAACCGCTCGTCCGTGCCGATGACGCCGACGCCGCTGAGTTTGACTTCGTTCCCGTCTCGAAGCTCCCGTCCGAATCGACGGCGTGTTCGACTCGGCGGATGAGCGACGTGTACTGGTCGGTTCCAACGGATTTCTTGAGATAGTCTGTGACACCGGCCTGAATGATTTCGGCGGCGACATCGCCGGTTTCCTCCCCGGAAAACAGCAACACCGGAAGTTCTTGATGGGTCTCCCGGATGGCTTCGAGGAAGTCGATACCGTTCATCTCCGGCATATCGTAATCGCTGACGATACAATCGAAGTTCGTCTCCGACGACCGAATCAGCGATAGCGCGGTTTCGGGGTTCGTCTCTGTCGTGACAGTACAATCGAGGCCGCTGTCATCCCGTTCGAGATATGTTTCGACGAGGGCTCCCAACGCCGCGTCGTCGTCGACATGGAGTATTGAGAGTGACCCTTCTGTCTCCATCCTCTATGATCACGGCTGCAGTACGCAAGTAGTTGCTGCTTGTTCGTATTTATCTGGCAACTGTATGAAACCGAGCCCCTCACTCTGGGCCGAGCCAGCGTTTCATCGCTGGTGGCGGGGAAGGGCAGGGCTGCTGTGGCAGACCCTCAACTGGGATTAGCACTGCTGCCGGCGGCTGACCGGCCACGGCAGGCATATCGCTCGCCGACGGCGAGCGGTTTCACTCCGAGCGCGCTCTGTGAGCGCGACTCGGAGGTCGTTTTTAGCGTAGATTTTTACGAGGAGCCCTCCCACAGCGGCGCGAAGCGCCGCGAGGAAGGGCGACGAAGTAAAAAGGTACTATTGGAACTTCACACCGAGGTCATGCAGGCCGTCGTTGTGGCGGGCGACGTTGATGAGCAGCGGCGTCAGTCCCTCAATTTCGGCGGCGTTAGCGAGCGGGCCGCCGTCGAGGGCACGAAGCCCCTCGATGCCCTCGGCGAGTTCACAGACGGTGTCTTTGGCGTCGGTGTCGTCGCCGACGACAATGGTGTCCCAGTTCAGGTCGGCGTCGAGGTTGGCAAGACGACCGGCCGCGAGGTTGTGGAACGCGCCGACAACAGGCGTGTCATCGGGGGCGGCGTTGGCGGCCAGTTGCGTGACGCTGCCGGCACCGGGGCGGTTGTAGTGGAAGCCGTCCTCGTCGCGTTGCATCCCGACGGCGGGGGCCACAAGGGTTGTGTCATCGAGTTCGTCGGCAACGGCGTCGATGGTGTCGGTAAGGTGGTAGGCCGGGACGGCGGCGACAACCACGTCGGCGCGGGCGGCGGCGTCCTCGTTCACCAGCCCGGCGATTGATACGTCGTCGTGGCCGCGGCTGGCCAGTTCTGTCTCGTACTCCTCGGCTTTGTTCGCCGCTTTCTGGGCTTTCCGGGAGCCGATGATGATCGTGTGGTTGGTGTCGTCAGCCCAGCGGAGGGCAAGGCCTTGGCCGATGTCTCCAGTACCGCCAAGCAACGCGATGTCCATACTTACGGCGTAGGCCGACCACTGAATAAACGTTGTGTGACAGGTTCACTCAGGTGTACTTCTCCCAAGCCCGGTCGAACCCGCCGGCGAAGGCGACGTACAGCGCGCTCCCGAGGCCCACCAGATAGCTGACCCACTGCGTTGCGACGCCAGCGACTGATGCGTCCCCGAGCACGAGGGCAAAGACAGTCGTGAGCGGCACCATCACAAAAAAGAGAACGATGATAAACATCCCGACGCGGCCCGGCCGGTGGACGGATTCGAGGATGTGACTGCGTTCACGCATCGTCCCGTAGGCCGCGATAAGGCCGAGTAGCTGGCAGATAACGGCGTACAGCGGCACCAGGTCGACCGACGGCTCGCGGATGACCGCGCCTCCGACGAGTCCGGCCCAGATGCTCACCAGCAGCGCCCAGCCGAACGTCGGTAGTCGTCGCATATCCGTGGTCTCTGTCCCGTCGGTGAAACCGTTGCCGTTTACCGCCAGTCGATGGCGTTGCCCCGGCCACCTCGCTTATACCGCGTCGAGAAGCTCGGGCAGGTCGGTGACCGATTCGATGACGGCACTCGCGCCGTTGTTGGCGAACGTCTGGCGGCCGGCATCGCCGGTCAGCCCGCCTGTCAAGACGCCGATGCCGTAGTAGACGCGGTCGTCGTCGGCCGCATCGGCGTTGACTGCCGTCGCCACGTCGTCAAGGGTGTCGCCGGCAAAGGCGACCCGCTCGGCGTCGAAGCGCTCGGCGAGCGTCTGCAGGGCGGCGGGGTGGGGTTTGCCCTCCTCCCAGTCATCCATCGTGAAGCGGTGCTCTGCGGGCAGGTCGAGGTCGACCCGCTCCAGCGCGATGTCGGCTTCGGCGGCCGGTCGGCCGGTGACGACGCCGACGGCGAAACGGTCCTGCAGAGCCAATAGCGTCTCGTCGTCGACCAGCAACGGCTCGTCATGGATGTAGCCCGGCGCGGTAAACGGTGGCTCGCCGCCCTCGATATCCCGGTAGAGGTCGGTTCCGAGATACAGCGTCTGGAACACATCCCGGAGCTGTTCGCGGTTCCAGGCGTCGAAGACTCGGTCTTCCGCGGGGTCATCCAGCAGGTCACGAACCACCGCTTCGGCCGCGTCGAGGCCACCGCCGCGTTCGGCGATAGCGTCGGTGAACGCCGCTATATCTGCGACAGTGGACTCGCGGCCGGCGAGAACGAACAGCGCGGCCGCATAGGTCAGTTCCCAGTCGTTGTTGAACCCGCCGGCGTCCTTGAACTGCTGGACTGCCGCCTTCTCGATCGTGTCGCCGTACACCCGGTCGATGGATTCGATAATCGCTCGGCGATAGGAGTCGGCCACGTCCACCAGCACGCCGTCGATGTCGAGGACGACCGCGTCGACTTGCATGGGCGAGCGAAGGCAGTCCTCACTCAAGCGCCTTGCTATCTTTCGCCCGGTACAGCGTCTCCCCGCCCGGGAGCTGCTCCCGCTCGACGGCGACCGTTGGCTGGTCGCCGCCCAGCGTCGTGAACCAGAACGCGGCCCCAACGGCCTCGGCAACGGTCAACGTCGGCCGGTGCAGTTCAGGCGGGAGGTTCCGGGCGAACACGATGTCTGCATCCACATACACCGAGCGGTCGGGTTTGAGGATGTCATCCACGACGAACCGCACCCCGTCGGGGGCCTCCCGTTCGACGATATCCGTTGCGGTCACATCTACGCCTCGCTCGGCCAGAGCATCGGCTACGTCAGGGTGGTTTCCGATGCCGACCTCGACGACGGAATCGACAGACGCCAGTCGGTCGACAAGCGGGCCGGTGGTGTCGGTCACGTCGTACAATTTATGAGATGCGGGCGCATATGCGTTCCCATGCACGTCGACATCGTGCCGGTGGGCGAGGTCTCAGCCCAGGTCAAACGCGAGGCCTCGGACGGACTCCGCTCCGTCTACGACTGTGAGGTCTCGATGCACGAGCCACAGTCCATTCCTGCCGGCGCGTACGATGGGGACCGCGACCAGTACCGCGCAGAGGAGTTTATCGACCTCGCCCGCCGGGTCGGCTCCGGCGGCAAAAACATCGCTATCACGCCGAAAGACCTCTTCTACCGCCGCCGAAACTACGTTTTCGGACTCGCGTATCTCGGTGGCTCCGGTAGCGTTATCTCCACGTACCGGCTCCAGACGTCCTCCGATGGCGGCTTCTCAAACCGCTCTGCCGGCGAAATCTTCTCACAGCGGGTTCGAAAAGAGGTCGTCCACGAGGTCGGCCACACCCTCGGGCTGGAACACTGCGACAACAAGCGCTGCGTGATGAATTTCTCCCCCACCGTCCGACAAGTCGACGTAAAAGAGGTTTCGCTGTGCGGGTCCTGCCAGCGGAACGTGCTGTGATTTGCGAACAGATACCAAACTGATTCGGTATAGCGCCTACCTTTCTGTGGTACTTGTACACACACGCGATGAGCAAGAGTCAGTCACCCGAGCGCGTTGCGGAACTGCGAGACATCTTCGTGACGGTCACCGGCGATGAAGCGGTCACTGAACGCCAGACAGACGAGCAGACTGACCGTGAACTCGACCCGGACGAGGAGTTCGACCCAGAGGAAGTCGCTGACGGCTTAGACGACGCGGTTGCGGGGTCCGAGACGAGCAGTGGCAGTGACCCCGCGGCTTGACACCGTACTGTGTCTTCGAGTTCCGACGCTACGGCGCGTAGTAGTACTCGCCGGCGTTTTTCTGCTCGCGGTCCAGTTGCGAGTCGGGCTTGTTGATACGGGGCCGTGAGGTCCGCTCGTCGCGGCGGAACGTGATATCGAGGTTCTGGAGGAACTCGTTCATGCCCTCGCGCATGCCCTGCGGCGGCGCAGCGTGGCCGTTCTTGGCCGGCTCGCCGTCGAAGACGAGCAGACGGTCGGCCAGCAGGTCGATCATGTAGATGTCGTGGTCGATGACCATCGCCGTCGCGTCGTGGTTCTCGGCGTAGCGGCGGATGGCGGAGGTCGCCATGACGCGCTGTTCCACGTCCAGATGGGCCGAGGGCTCGTCGAGCAGGTAGAGGTCGGCATCTTTCGAGAGGCAGGCCGCGATGGCGACCCGCTGGCGCTCCCCGCCAGAGAGGTCGGTGAGTTGCTGTTCCATCACCGACTCCAACTGGAGCGGCTGGGCGATTTCGGTGTTCCAGTAGGAACTGCCGAAGTCGTCCGTAATCGACGCGAGGAAGGCGTCGACACGCATCGGCTGGTCGATCTCGATGTACTGGGGCTTGTAGGCGATATCGAGGCTGGTGTCGATGTCGCCTGCAGTCGGTTCCAGTCGGCCGGCGAGCATCTTCGCGAACGTGGATTTCCCGATACCGTTCGGGCCGACGACGCCCAGCACCTCGCTCTCGCGGATGGTACCGGCCTCGACATCCAGTGAGAACTCGCCGTCGCCGTAGCTCTTCTGGAGCTCGGGGTACTCGATGACCACGTCGCCGCTAGAGGCGCTCCGTGGCGCGTGTTCCTCGAACTCGATATCCGTCTGGCGGATGCGCATATTCTCGTTTTCGAGGTAGCCGGAGAGGTACTCGTTGATGCCCTTCTTCGTCGATTTTGGCGGCGTGATGACACCGAACGCGCCGGGGGTCCCGTAGGCGACGTTGATGTTGTCCGCGAGCAGGTCCAGAATGGCGAGGTCGTGCTCGACGACGAGCATCGAGCGGTCCTCCTCCTCGGCGAGTTCGCGGATGAGCCGTGCGGCGGTCATCCGCTGGCCGATGTCCAGATACGGCGTGATCTCGTCGAGGAAGTAGAAGTCCGCGTCCCGTGCCAGCGTGGCGACGAGCGCGACCCGCTGGAGCTCTCCGCCGGAGAGGTCGTCGATGTGGTTGTCGACGACCGGCTCGATACCCGTCTGCTCGACGAGGTAGTCGAGGGCACCGCGTTCGTCGGTCTGGTCCAGCAGTTCGATGGCCTTGCCGTCGAACTGGTTCGGGATCCGGTCGACGTACTGGGGCTTGCGGGCGACATCCACGTCACCGCCGCGCATCTGTTCAAGGTACTCCTGCAGGGCGGTGCCGCGGTACTCATCGAGGATTTCGTCCCAGCTCGGTTCCTCGCCGTAGCGGCCCAGATTGGGCTGCATCTCGTCGGCGAGGATGCGGACGGCGGTGGTCTTCCCGATGCCGTTCGGGCCGAGAATCCCCGTCACCTGGCCTTCGGCGGGGCTGGGGAGCCCGTACAGCGAGAAGGCGTTCTCCCCGTAGCGGTGGATCGGCTCGTCGGTCAGCTCCTGCGGGAGATTGATGATTTCGATCGCGTCGAACGGACACTTGTTCACGCAGATACCGCAGGACTCGCCCAGACAGATTTCCTCGGAGATGCGGACCTGATCGGGCTGGCCCTCGAAGGGCTCGTCTTCCTCGTACTCGTCTTCCCGTTTGACGATGCATTCTTTCCCGCTGCGGTTGGGCGGGCAGTAGTTCATGCACTCGTAGTTACAGCGGTCGGGCTGACACCGCTCCAAGTCGACGACGGCGATACTGTCTTCGGCCATCGTTATGCCCCCGTTGTGAGGAGGATACCCCAGGAGACGAACCACAGCGAGAAGGTCATGAAGCCGATGTAGAGCACGTCCTTCGTCGAGAGGTCGTCCGTGTCGATGCCGATCACCCGCAGAATCGGGAACTGTGCTGCGATAGCGACCGCGAGGACGAGCACGCCCTGTGGGTCGTTTGGCGTGGCCGCTAGCGCGTTGGAACCAAACGCGGCGGCGATGCCAGCGACGGCTGTCAGCGTCGTGACAGTGAGCCCCCGCATATGGGAGCTCATTCCGTCCGCCGTTTCCGTAGCCATACCACACGTTCCACTACCCGCAACCAAAAGGTGCGCGGTTCAACACTGTGACGCGGCCGCGAATGCGTGCGCCGGCGAGACTGACTCCTCAATCTTTATGCGCCCGGCGCTTGTGATTACGGGTAATGACGGACTCTGATGGGGAAGCCATCGCAGACCTTCCGCCGAGCGCAAAGCTCGTGTACAAGGTTCTGGAGTACGACGGCCCGCTGACACAGAAAGGCATCGTCGAGGAGTCGATGCTTTCGGCACGGACTGTCCGCTACGCTCTGGAACGACTCGACGAAGTCGGTGTCATCGAAGAAGACGTGTACTTCGCCGACGCGCGGCAGAACCTCTACGAGATTATCGAACAACCGGCAGAAGCGGACGCCGCGGTTTCGGATTAACTCGCTTTCTCGCTCATTGCTTCCCAGCGCAGTCGGGAGCTTGCTGCTACAGCGACGCGACCACGTCGTCCGTCGTCGCAATCGTCGCGAACTCACCGCGCAGTTGCGCCAGCGCCGTTCGGTGAACGAGGTTCGGGTCGAAGTGTTCGTCGCCGAGTGTCCGGTCGAACGTCGCGGTCGCGTCGCCCGGAACGACAACGTCGAATCCCCGGTTCTCGGCCATCCGTGTCGTTGTTGAGACGCAGTGGTCGGTCGTCAGGCCACAGATGACGAGCGTCTCGGAGGCAGTGTCGCGGAGCCAGTCCGCTAATCCGGTGTCGATGAACGCGCCGTTGACGCGCTTTTCGAACGTCGCTTCTCCCGCTTCGGGCGATAGTTCTCGTTTGAACGCGAACCCCGGTTCGCCGCGCCGAAGCGGTGAGTCCGGTTCCGTCGAGTTGTGGCGGACGTGCGCAACTGGCAGACTGCGCTCTCGCCATTCGGTAAGCAGGCGTGTCGCGTTCGCCTCGGCGTCGGGGTTGTTCCGCGTTCCCCACTGCGACTCGTCGAATCCCTGCTGGAAGTCGACCAGCACGAGGACTGGTGTCTCGGGCAGTACGACCATCTTAGTCGGCCGGCTCCGGCGCGGGCGTCTCGACGAGCCACTTCGATTTCGGGTGCTCGCGCGTCACGGTCATCGGACACTCGTCCGGCGACGCGTTCTCGTCCGATGACAGCATGTACTGGGGCCATTCCCGGTCGCCCTCAACGCCCCAGTCGCCGATGTCGGCGTGGGGACAGACGCCGTCGTACTCCTCCAGCCGTCCCTGAATGACATCGCGGGCGTGCTGGCCGGCCTCGGTGTCGGCCGTGACGTTCAGGTCCTCGAACAGCGCCCGGGGCTGGAACGTAATTTCCAGCCCGACCGGACAGTAGCGGCTCTTTCGCGTGTCGTAGAACGGTGCGCGGCAGGTCGGAAACATCGGCTTGCCGCCGAAACAGAACTCCCAGTGAGGGTCGTCCGGGTCAGTCGGAATATCCTCGGGCCACGGCTCCGGGTCGTGGACGTGGAGGAACTGAAGAATGTGCCAGAGTCGGTCGTGGTACTCGGCCTCTGTCAGTGGCCGTTCGGGTGGCCGGAAGAAGGTCACTAGCGAGGCCCGCTCGCTGTGGTCTTGGTAGGTGTCAAGGTACTTCAGGAGCGTCTGGCCGAGGTCGAACAGCGCGTCCGGGTCACTCATCGACGGGACGGCCGTGTACAGCGGCTCGCCGTCCCGAACTGACTCCGCGCCGAAGAAACAGGGGAACGGGGAGCCGTTTCGCTCACCGGTCAACCCCTCGCGGAAGGTCCGCCAGTGAGCCCCGACCCACTCTGGCGCGTCGCCCCGCTCCACTCGGGCGGCCAGCGTCTCCTGGTCTTGTAACTTACCGACGACTGCATCGGTCATAGCTATATTGTCGTGTTCCAGCGGAATTTAGCTGTCGTTTTCGCCGGCTCGGACCCATTTCTCGGCGATAACCGCACGACCGGCTTGCTCGCCGAACCCTACGACGGCACGACGGTAATCGTGCTTCCGCGGTCGATAGCTCGCTCCAGTTCCTCGGCGATGCCCGACCCGCGCGAGACCTGAATCTCGCCGCCACGGGAGACTGTCGCGGTAAAGAGGTACTCGCCGTCGGCCTGCAGTTCGACCGTGTCACCGGCGTGACCGTCGAGCGGGACGATGACGTGCCGCGAGGTGACTTCCGGCTGGACGATTTCGCCCTGCTTGCCGCCGGAGTCGGTCTGGGGGCCGCCCGACGGCCCGGACGGTCGTTCCTCGAAGGTCCGCACGTCGATGTCGATACCGAGGCGGTTCTCCACGTCGGAGATGCGGCCGCCGCCTTTGCCGATGACCTGCGAGATGTCGTCGTCCTCGACCCAGACGACGGCGGTGTTCGGGCCGCGGAGTTCGACCTCGACGTGGCCCCGCGCGATGGACCGGATCTCGCGTTCGACCTCCTGTTTGGCGAGGCGGTCGACGCCGGAGTCCGGCTGGTCCTCGTCGTCGTTCAGCGGGACGGTGACGACCTGACGGTTGAACGTGTAGATCTCGAACTCCGGCCGACCGGTCTCGAAGTCCTTGACCATGATGACTGGTCGCGCAAGGTCTTCCTCCATGAGGCCTTGCGGGACCTTGACCTCTGTCGACACGTCGTAGACCGTGTCGACTTCTCCGGCTTCAATGTAGACGACGGTATCGACGATCTGGGGGATGAGCCCGAGTTCAACGCGGCCGATGAGCCGCTGGAGCGCGTCGATGGCGCGGGTTGCGTGGACGACGCCGACCATGCCGACGCCGGCCAGTCGCATGTCCGCGAACACTTCGAAGTCGTCGGTCTTGCGCACCTCGTCGTAGATGGTGTAGTCCGGCCGGACCATCAACAGCGAGTCGGCGGTCTTCTCCATCGAGCCGCCGAGTTCGGTGTACTGCGTGATGTTCGGGCCGACCTGCAGGTCCCGCGGTTTCTCCATCGTCTTGACCGCGTAGTCGGCGTCGACGAGGAACTCGCCGACCGCCTGCGCGAAGGTGGACTTCCCGGCCCCGGGCGAACCGGAGATGAGGACGCCGCGCTGGTGTTCGGTGAAGCGGTCCCGCAGTTCGTCAGCGTACTCGTAGTCGTCCAGTTCGGTCTTGACGATAGGCCGAACGGCCGTGATTTCGAGTGCGTCCGAGAAGGGTGGCCGCGCGATGGCGATTCGGTAGTCCCGGAACTGCGTGATTGTCATGCCGGGCTCGTCGAGTTCGAGGAAGCCGTCCGGCGATGCGCGTGCGCTCTCCTCGATGTCGGCGGCGTACTCCCGGAGTTCGCTCTCCGTCGCGGGACTGTCGCGGATCGGCGTGTACTGCATATCGCCGATAGAGCCCTTCTTGGCGTAGGGCTCGACACCGACCTTGAGGTGGACGCTCATCGTCCCCTCGTCGAAGAAGTTCTCTATCTGCAGGCGGTCGACTGTTCGCTTCACCGGGTCGACAAACTCCACTGCGAGACCCTTCGCGCGGGCGACTTCGGCTTGGACGTCGTCGCTGGTCACGAGCGTCGCGTCGCGGTCACCGGCGATATCCCGGATGAGCGCGTCAATCTGGCCTTCGCCGGCCTCGCGCTTTTCGATGGCATCGGGCCGCCGGCCGACGTACTCCACGTCGATGGTGCCTTCCTCAGCCAGGTCGACGAGTGTTTGGAGCTCTTCGAGTCCTTCCCAGCCCGTCTCGCGGCCATCGTTCGCCTGTGCTTCGAGTTCGCCGACGACGGCCTCGGGAACGACGACCGTCGCGCCGGCAAAGCCCATGCCGTCGACATCCGTGTCAGGGTCGGCATCAGCCTTCACTTGGTCGGACACGCGGCCGTCGATGACCACGCTCGTGTCCGGTACAATTTCCATATGCGAACGTTGGAGACTGCCGTTCATAAGGGTGTGGAGTCTCCCGCTCCGGACCGACGTTCGACACCGAATAGCGTGCCTGCTCACTCCGTGCCTGGCACACGGTCGGCGTCAGCCGCCCGCAGGCGAAACAACGACCGTTCCTTGCCGTGGGATTCAACCATCACGTCCGATTGTTCGGTGAGCCACGTCGGGACAGCAGCGACGTGGTCAGCGTGTGCCTGTGGGCTCGCATCGCTGTCGGGCCGGAGGCGCGCCGGCTCCGAGTAATGTGTGATCGGCCGGGCGCCATCCCACGTTTCCCGGGCCAACTCGAACCCTTCACGATAGGTGAGCCCGCGGTCAGTGAAGCTGTGATGGTGATAATCGAACGTCACGGGAATATCGACTTGACTGGCGACATCCGTGACGAGTTCCTGAACGCTCCACAGCGATTCGGCGTCGTCATTTTCGACAGTCAATCGGTCGCGAGCCCGCGGCGCGAGGTCGCTGACGACATCGCAGAACCGGTCGGCTGTCGCCGCCTTGTCACCGTAATGAGCGCCGATATGGACGTTAATCGCATACCGCGGCGACTGCGGCAGTCCCATCAGGTCGAGCCAGCGGCCGTGGTGTTCGACCGACTCGACGGAACGAGCGACGGTGTCGTCGGACTCACTCGCCAGCTTGCACCAGTGGCTCGGGTGAAAGGTCAGACGCATATCGTTGTCCTGTACGAGCGCACCACACTCCGCTGCCAGTGACTGGACCCGCTCGTAGTTCGGCAGGGCAGTAATGTCGAACTGTGAGTTCCACGGGACGAGTTTGGAGCTACAGCGATAGAAGTCGATGCCGTGGTCGCGATTCCACAGCAGAATCTCGCGCAGGTCCTCGAAGTTCTGCGCAGCGAGCGTGGCCGCGTACTCGATACCCTCGGATTCCCAGGTCTTCTTCTGCATGTCGCGATTGCACCGGCGAGGCGGGTCACGCTCTCGAAGCGTCCGGTTCATCGCCGCGTAGCCCAGCATTACCGAGTATTACCGCTCGGGACACACAGGTGTTCGGTTCGAAACGGACACCAGAAGTCTCAGCGAAAACTGCGCCCCTCCAACCCGTTTCAGGCCTGATACAGAGTCACCGGTGGACTGACGCCCATCTTTCGGACCGGGTCGGCGTGGGCCAGCCAACGCAAGCATCGCCTGCCGCGGATTTTTGTTCCGCGGGCTCCCGACCCACGGATATGGACACGCTCACATCGCTGACTCGTGACCTCGTTTCGATCCCCAGTCACGACGACGAAGCGGCTGCTGGGGAGTACATCACAGCGTGGCTCCGGGACCACACCGACGCACGAGTCACCCGTGACGACCACGGGAACGTCATCGCCCGCAAGGGCCAGGGCGACGACTCGCTCGCCTTCGTCGGCCACCACGATGTGGTCCCACCGGACGAGACGCAAGTCGACGCCGACAGCGAGTACGTCGTCGAGGAGCGCGACGGCCGCCTCTACGGCCGCGGCACGGCGGACATGAAAGGGTGTGTCGCCGCGGCGATGCTGGCCTTCCGGGACGCCGACCCCGCCGGCGAACTGGTCTTCGCTTCTTTCGTCGGCGAGGAACAGGGTGGCGTCGGCTGTCAGGCCGCTATCGAGGACGGTTTCGCGCCCGACTACGCCGTCGTCGGCGAGGGGTCGACCGGCTACTCTGCACCCGGAACGACGGACGTGGCCGTCGCGCACAAGGGCCGGCGGGGGTCGACCATCGTCGCCGACGGCGCAGCGGCCCACGCCAGCGAACCAGAGGCCGGCGCGAACGCTATCTACCGCGTGACCGACGCCGTCGACGTGGTCCGGGATCTCGACTTTCCGTCGACAACCGTCCTCGGGCACGAAATGCGCGGGAGCGTCGCGGTCACCGAGATTGACGGGGGCTCGGCCTGGAACGTCATCCCCGAGCGGTGTGCGGCCACAGTAGACGAGCGGACGGTCCCCGGCGAACGCGCGCCGCTTGACAGGGTCGAAGCCATCGATGGCGTGACCTGGCGCGTCGACCAGGACCTCCCGCCGATGGCCTGTGGCGACGCCGACTTTGCGGACGCAGTGCTGGACGCCGCTACCACCGGTCAGGACGGGACGCCCGAACACGTCGTCAAACCGCACGCGACCGACGCCGGCTGGCTCGCACAGGCCGGAACGGACTGCGTCATCGTCGGCGCGGCTGAGCCCGGCGAGGCTCACACCGCCGACGAGAGCGTGTCGCTGGCCGTCGTTGAGCGATGTCAGGACGTATATGAGCGCGTCGCTGCGTCGTGGCCGTCCCGCTAAGCCATCACCGAGTGGGCTCCGCTCCGGAGCGAGCGCGACTGTCTATGTCTGTTTTGTAATTCGGAAGAAAATACGACGAACGGTCGACTATCGTTCGTAATCTGGTGTATTGATGTTTGGTTGACGAAATAATTGTTATTTCGTCTGTACTTTTACATGACAGACACTTCCCGCGACGTGGAGCGATGAAACGAAGACGACTCATGAAAGCGGCAGGCGCGCTGGGTCTCCTCGGAGCAGGGACCGGCTCACAGGTTCTCGGGGACAACGTCGACATCGCGGCCGCACAGGCCGACGACGGGACAGACACACAGGAGGGAGACAACTCCTACGAAGTCGATACGGTCGTCGAATCGACGACCGAGAACGTGGTCTGGGGCGCGATCGACCCGACGAAAGAGCCCATAGAACGTGTCGAATCTGGCTCGGTCGTCCAAATCGAGACGATATCCCACGAGGGCATCTTAGAGGACCAGCCGGGGCCGGAGGAGTTCTTCACGAATGCGGGGATTCCGGAGTCGGACATCCTAGAGGATCAGGTCAGCGTCTACGAGGAGGTCCCACACGATGGAGCCGGGCCGCACGTCGTCACCGGGCCGGTGTACATTGAGGACGCCGAACCGGGCGACGTGCTGGAGGTCGAAGTGCTTGATATCGACTTCCGCGTTCCCTACGGCGCGAACACGATGCGACAGCGAAAGGGCGGCCTCCCCTCGGAGTTCACGTGGAACGACAGTGAGGTAATCGAGTTCGACCTCGACCGAGGGGTGGCCGAACTCAGCGACACGACCGAAATCCCGCTGGACCCGTTCCAGGGAATCATGGCCGTCGGTCCGACGGCGACTACGGGGCGGGTGAACTCGGTCCCGCCGGGTCCGTTCGGCGGCAACATCGACATTCAGGGCACCGGCGTCGGGACGACGCTCTACTTCCCGGTGTTCGCCCCGGGCGCGCTGTTTTTCACCGGCGACGGGCACGCGCTTCAGGGCAACGGCGAGGTCGACCTCACTGCCCTGGAGACGTCGCTGACGCCAACGTTCCGGTTCACGCTGCACAAGGACGCCCAGCAGATGGACTGGCCCGTTGCCGAGACCGACGAGGATGTCTACGTTATGGGAATTAACGACGACCTCGACAACGCGATGGAGCAGGCTCTCAGGGAAGCGATATCGCTGCTCGTCCACCAGAAGGATATGACACCGACGGAGGCGTATCGACTACTGAGCCTTGCCGGGAATTTCAACGTCTCGCAGATAGTCGATATCAACAAAGGCATTCACGGCAAAATCCCGAAGGGTATCTTCACCGACGGCTTTGAAATCGACCCGCAGACGCTCGGGGAGAGCTTCTGAGCGAGCACGGTCCAGCCTGGCGGGGCTGACCGGTGCACCCCTTACCGGCGGCATCGGGTCTTTACCGTCGCCGGCCTAACCCCGCCGTATGGCAACAGCGAGCGAGGACAGCGAGTCCACGTACGAGCAGTTTCTGGATCACGTCCGCCGCCTCCATTACGTCGGGGACGCCGGCGGCGTCCTCAACTGGGACCAGCAGGTGATGATGCCCGACGCCGGGACGCCGGCCCGGGCGAAGCAGACCTCCGCCATCTCGACGCTCCATCACGAACTGCTGACCGACGATGCTCTGGCTGACTGGCTGGACGAACTTGACGACGCCGAACTCGACCCCGAACAGGAAGCGGTCGTTCGAGAAGTCCGGCGGGACCACGAGCGAGCCACCAGAGTTCCAGCCGATCTGGTCGAACGCATCTCCGAGGCGTCTTCGAACGCCCTGCCGGTCTGGAAAGAGGCCAAGGCCGAGGACGACTTCGACGCCTTCGCCGACACGCTCGAAGAACTGGTCGAACTCCGCCGGGAGTACGCCGCGGCCATTGACCCCGACCGCGACCCCTACGAGGTGCTGTTCGAGGAGTACGAACCGTACCTCGGCATTGACACCGCCGAGGACGTACTGACGGACCTTCGAGACGCGCTCGTCCCGCTCATAGACGATATCGGCGACAGCGACGTGACGCTGGCCGACCCGTTCGAAGGGACGTACGACGACGACACGCAGCACGACCTCGTCGAGACGGCGCTCGACGTGCT
>NZ_JAAOHT010000058.1:0-29009 GCF_011440255.1 Haloarcula sp. JP-Z28
CGCTGCAGCCGATTCCGACACGAACCGGCTTATTGGGAACATATCGGGCACCGCTAGCGCGGTGCCCTTGCCCTCTTCGACTTTCAGCCGCTGCTCTCGCTATCAACAATCTCCTTCGCAAGAGCGTTCGACGTATTTCTCACTGCGCAACATATGCAAGCCTACTGACCAGCCAATTCACCAGCGATAGTTCTGCAATCAACTGCCCTGTGAACTACTCTACGCCACCTTCCGACTAACCAACACTGGGCCACTTTCACCACCGAGTGTTGGTTAGCGGCTCACCACCCCCGGAAGTACAAGCTATCTTTATTATAAGCTCCGAAGACGCGAAAGAACCATTCTTCCCCTTTGACCCGCACCGAATGGTCCCTGGGACGGAAGGCGAAAATGAAGATGGCGAAAATAAAGATGGCGAAAATGGAGATGGCGAACCGGACAGCACAGGGAAGGGCGGACACGGACTATTCAACCGTGACAATGACGAGTCCGGCGACGACGAGGACGACGACCACTCTGCTCGTGACCGGAAGGTCCCCCTCGAGGTCGACAACGACGAAGTGTCGGGGACGATCCTCGTCAACCCTGCAACAGACGCCGGCCCCCACGTCATCGAAACCGACCACAAGAAGAACCAACTCGCCGATGTCACCCTCGACGGCCCGACCCTGACACCGGACGGCAACGACGTGTTTGCCCGTCCAGCAGTGGACTACACCCACCCCAAAGCAACGCGGTGGTACGGACAGGAAGAAACCATCAAGGACTGGATGACCACCCTCAAGACCGCGACTGAATCCAATCCAGAATACGAATCCGAAAACAACGAAGAAAACGACGTCGAGTCACCGGAAACCATCGAAACCCTATTCGAGCATCTTGAGGACGCCGAAGTGCCGACCGCATTCCAAGTCGTCTTCCAGGCCCGACGCGACTGGAGCGATGAAGCACAGGACCGAAAACAGAGCATTCGGAGTGGCGACTTTAGCCAGCCTTGGCTCGAAAAGTACGTCCTCGGTGGCTACGAGACCGACGAAGACAGGGACCTGAAAGCGTACGAGTACCGCCGGATCAAACTCATCGAAAACAAGCGCCCGAAGAAAACGTTCAACGCGAACGTCCGTGCGGTTTCGTTTACCCCCTACGAGGAGTTCACCCCTGACCCGGACACAGCCACTCCGCTGAAAGATGGCAGTATGGCTGCTGCAGACGAGGCACTTGGGTCCCTCAAACCGCTGTTCGACCCGCTCGATGGCGTGTACTACCATGTCGTTGGCGAGACAGCGCCCCGAAACGAGGCGACGGGAACGGACCTCACGGCCAGCGAGGTCGCCCAGAACTTCATGAGTCACGATCTCGTCACCCGCGAAGACCGCCGCAGTTGGGTCACTCCCATGAACCTCTGGAACGACCCCAAAAAGCGGCCAGAACTCATCCTGAACGCTGACGAACTCAGCGATTTCATCATCATCCCTAGCGGTGAAGACATGGACGGCGATGCCTTCCGGTCCGCCGGGACAACCGACGCCGATGCCAATCATCTGCGCCGGCCACGCCCACAGATTCACAATCAGCTCACCGGGGGCATGGATATCGGCTATGCGTTCGACGAAGACGGCATCCCCGAAGAAGAGCCAACCAGCGTCCCCGAAAACGTCCTGACGAACCACTGGTTGAAAGTCGGTGCATCCGGGGCAGGGAAGACTATCAACACCATCGGAATGTTGCTCTCCCTGCACGAGAACGTCGACGGCCCCACAATCCTTGTTGACCCCAAAAGCGGGGACATGGTCGAAAACTACGCCAAGTCCCATGCCGCAACCTTCGACGAATTGCGGAACGTTCAGATATTCGACGTTCCCGAAGTCCTGCCCGCAATCCCGTTTTTCGACATTCGGCCCTACCTGTACGAGGGGATGAATCGCGACGACGCGATTCAACAGAAGGCCGACGAGTTCCATCTCATTATGGAAATGGTGGATGAAAACTACGGGACTGCCTACGTTGCCCAAACCGTTCTTGGAGCGCTCATCAAGTCACAGTTCGACAGAGAACACGGGGCAGACAGCTACACACTCGATGAACTGTACGACACCGCTGTCGAGATGTATGCAGACCAGACCGTTCCCCGTGTCTCGCACCAGCCCCAAGTTCGGCGAATCCTGAGCAACCAACTCAACAACGCCGAGCAGGACTTCAAGAACACGATGCAGGCCGTCATCAACCGACTTGACGACCTGCAAGAAGATATCAACCTCTTCCGGCTGTTCAACCAGAATCCTGACTGGGACGAAGAAACTGGGACCTACGAGATAAACGGCACCACCCGAGATGACTACAAAGAGGCACAAGAGAACGACAACGTCGACGCCGACGAAATCGACCCGCCGAAAAGCGCCCTTGATTTCCGGGAGGTACTTGAATCTGACAAGGTTATCCTCTTCGACACCGGTGATTTCGTTCGCGACCAATCCCAGCAAGCGTTCTCGATGTATATCCTGTCGGCACTCTGGGGGGCAGTCCGGTCCCGGTACAACGATCGGAAATCCCACGAAAGCATCGACAACACGGTGAACCTCGTCATCGAGGAAGCCGCGCCCATCGTCTCTACAGAACTCGTCACGAACACGCTGATTCCCGAAGCCCGAGAGTTTGGGCTGTCGCTGGGAATGGTGATGCAGTTCCCCGAGCAGGTCCGGAAACACTCTGATAGCGATACGTACAACGAGCTCATCACAAACGTGCAGACGAAAATCATCGGCCAACTCGAACCGGACCAGCGGATCGTCGAATCCCTCGTTCACGGCGATAAGGACAGTCAAGAAATCCGGAACAAGATTCGACAGTTGAGTGGCGGTGAATGGATTGCCGACCTGCCAGCACCACAGTTCGGGGCAGACGTGCCGCCGCCATTTTCGATCAAGTCTCTCGGGATTCCCGATGGCCACCCCGAAAGCGATGAAGCGTTCGATGAACAAGAGCGAACGAAATTCTACGCGCTCTACGAACAGCGCCAGAATTACGTTGCGAACCGGCATGGGTACGTTCGGCCGTCCGCCAAGGAGATCGCAAAGCGAGAATCTGCCGGTGATGCTATCGGGTTCCAAGCCGGCGACGACGAAGACGAGGAGGAGTCGTCCCCCAGCCCAGGTGTTCCAGCAACAGACAGTGACTCAGCGGAGACTGAGAGCAAGTCAGATGTCGACGCCGGAGGCCTCATGTCGCCTTCCGGCAACAGTGGCAGTAGCGGTAGAGTTTCTCTTGGGACTTCGCCAGACGGAGACCCCGGCGCAGGCGACACCTCCCCCAACGAGACAGAACCAGCGGCTGAATCGGACCCAGCCTTTACAGAGCAAGAACAGGCCACAGACACAGCCGAGGCTTCCACAGCGGCGGACACGGATAGTGACACCCCGAATTTTGGAGCGTATGCACCGCTGTCCAGGGACGACATTGAGGACGTCTGTGGGGACATCGCCGTCGACGGGCGTCCCGATCTCGCCAACATCGCCCGAGACCTGCTGACGAACCTTCCAGACCAAGAGTATTACGGGTCATTGCTGACACTGTCCCAGATCGCCGCCGCGGAAGGCATAGAAATGAAGCCGGTCGAACTCCACAACAGCGCGACAGCACAGGCGTCTGGCGACGAGGCCGACGCAGAGACGATGGAGCAAGTCAGTGCGCCGACCGGGGAGAGCACACCCCACGCTTCCGACGTTGACGACATCTCTGCAGACGCCGCAGCGCCTGACACTGACACAGTAGATGTCGATGAAGGTGATACAGACAGCGAAAAGAGCGAGGCTGGACACGACGGCGAAGAGACACCCAACCGGACACCGAAGACGCCCGAGAGCAACAGCAGTGACGATCCCGAAGAGCGCGACCAGAGTGTTTCCGACGACTCTCTGGAGCAGGGATTCGAAGACGAGGACGCCACCGAAGAAACCCAAGATGCGAGTGAAGACGAAGGCACGCTGGCCGAAGAACTGCTAGACGAGGACAGTACTGACGAAGAAGAAACGGATGGAGAAGTAGCGGCCAGCACACCATCGAAGCATCCAGTGAACGTGTCTCTGGACACGCCACTCCAAGAAGCGTACGCAGACTTCAATCTTGATCGCCACGACGACCACGAGTTCTCGGAAGACGATAAAGAGTTCATGGCGCTCATCGCAGCCGCGTTCCGCGACGAGTTAGACTGGTATTCGCTTAAAGAGTCAATGACGCAAGTGCGGGACCGCGCTGGGAATCCAGACACTGACAGCCTCATTGAGTGTGGATATATCGATGAGGGGAAGGTTCGGCGCAAAAAGTACTATTCGTTACGCTCATGCGTAGCACATTGTTGATGTAGAGGTGTCTTGCGATTATGGTATAGCCCGAGTTACATAAGAACCAGTTCGCTGAGCGGTCTAACGGTCCGTTTCTATCCTCGCTCCCTTCGGGATAACTGTATCAACAATCTCCTACGGAAGAGCGTTATAATATTTTTGAGTGTCGGGCTGGTATGGGTATCCTATACTGCTCATTAGCGGATCAGACTCACCAGTTTCGGGGAACTATCGTCAGCTACCCAATCCACCCGCCGATCTCGCCCTCCTCACTGTCTGCCGGAGCATTGTCTGCTGTCTTCGGAGCGGAGTCAAACGGCCGTTCAACGAGACGCGGCACTCCGTCATCGTATGTCCGGTTGGGGCGTTTTACACAGCCGAACGTCACGATGGGGCTACACTCAACGCAAGAGTGTGTCGCTCCGTCGAAGCCGTTGATTGTCACCGACCAGAAGATGACGCTTGCGAGCCGATACGTCTCCGCTGCTGGTCGACGAGTACTGGCAGACCGGCAGAACGGAACCTGCAGATATCAATCACTCAGAATCGACGAGACCTGCAAGCCACTCAGGAACTGGAACAATGGGAGACGACACAACTGCTGATTCAGCCGACTCGCCCAGATATGTGAGTCGTGCAGTCACTGAACTCTCTGTTGGGAGTTGCTGCTCAAGCAGCCACGCATAGAACGCTACCTGCAGCCGATGCTGTTTCCTAGTTTCCTGCTCAATTGAACTGTGTGTGAGTTTTAGCTCGTCAATAACCCACTGTCCATCGGACTGAACAGAGACGATGTCTGCTCGATTTTGGGTTTCTATCTCGATACCATCTATCTCAAGCACGGTATGAATCGGTTCCTCGACGTACTGGGTCTGGGCTTGCTGGATCTCCTTCCACGTATCGCTGGTAGCAAACTGTGGACAAATACGATCACTGAGATACGTCTGAATCGAAGCCCGCATTGCAGGCGTAATCCGAGAATCCGAGGCCGTAACGCTCCGAGCTAGAATCTCTGGGAGCGGTCGATCAAACGACCGGAGGCTCGCGGTAGACACGTTCTGCGAGACAGCACGTGTGAGTACCTGATGTGTGATTTCTCCAAGTTGTTCTCGCTCGATCCCATCCGGAAGGTCTGCGTCTATTGACTCACTTCGAGTAGAGACGCTCTCTCCTCTCTCATCTAGGATATATTGCGCCTTTGAACCAATCGCGTTGGCGGTGAGTTGGTACACTGATGTTCCGTTCACATATCGGCTTGTCCATCCGGTCTTGGTTTTAGCTGGGACGTGAGCACTCCGGGGCGTTGGCTGTTGGCCCTCGCTCGATTTTCGCTCTGGCAACGCGACGTCGTTCACACCGACAGTGAGTGCCGCTTCTTTCTCAGCGTTGGACACTGGGGCCTCGTATATACCTGCTGATGAGTTCTCCTCAAACGAGAGTGCGTCAGCCAGCGTTGCTATCCACGACGTTTCAACACCGTTATCTCGGCGTTCATAGGGTAGTGAGAGGACGAGATGATCGCGCGCTCTCGTGAGAGCAACGTACAGGACTCGCCACTGTTCTGCACAGTATCGCTGACTGATCCTACTGAGCGATGGAGGGCCAGCAATGCGACCGTCACTCCAGTAGTCACTCGCCCACCGAAGTGACCCATAGTCCGTCGTCGCAGGCCCTTGGTCATCTGACTGTGTGAGCGGTGTTCGAGAGACTGTCTCTGGCGGCGCAAGCGCCAGTGTATCGCCGAGTGCAAGAAACGTGTCAGTATGCGGGCCCCGAAAATTCACGGAGCCGCTCGCATCTGCGAGACAGACAACGCTGTCTTCGTCGCCTTTCATATTGTGGATCGTCCGAAACACGATATCGTACTCGTCTTGATTTGGCACGGGGTGGACGAGGCCGTCTTTTGGCTCCGCAACATAGCTGTTCAGGATCTGAGCGAGTTCACTGAGTGAATATCTCTCATCGCCTTCCCAGTCTTCGATCGAGTAGAGAAGTGCATCGCAGGCTGCCAGACGTCGTTCAGGATCTGGTACTTGACCAAATGGGTCTGCACGCAAGCCAAGCATCTCGATGATCTCTTCGGCAACGAGCGACCCCGGATCACTCGTGTGCCGAGCACGCCGCCGCGCAAGAGCCACGAGCCCGGCCAGGAATCCGTCTTCAGTGGCTGCTTGTCGATCAGAATCACCACGTTCTGCCACGGCATCGATTTGATACCCGGCATCCTCGAATAACGCAGTGCTCTCGGACGAAAGCGGGAGACACTCGGACTCAACGAGGCGACGGGTGCGTTCGGGGTCATATGGCTCAACCAGCCACCAGACGACTCGACAGATGAGTTTGATCAGCGGGTTCTCGAAGAGGTGAGTACTCGCATTGACGACAGAGAACCCCTGACTTGTCAGCTGCTCCGCCAGCTCATCCATATTCGAGCGAGTGGCAAACAGGACTGTCACGGTGTCATGTCCGAATGTACCATCTGTAAGTCCGCCAGCGAGATAATTCGCCACTGGCGTCTTTTCTGTCTTGAACCAGTCTGGAGTACCAGGCGCCCCTTCTGGCTGTGTGTATCCCGCAATATGGACTGCAGGGTCTGCTGTCCCACTTCGCGTCGGCTCGAGCGAGGAATAGTCGGTGTTCGCCGAGACAGCGTCGACACCGCCTCCACGGGCTGGGTCTGTGAACACGTCTCCGAAGATCGTATCCACAGCTGCTGCGATGTCCGGGCGCATCCGGTAGGTGCGAGACCCAGAGTAGGACCGATGCTCTGTCCATTCCGTCTCGAAGTATTCACCACGCTTGAAGCCCGTCACAAACTGCTCTGGCCGTGCATTCCGCCAGACGTAGATGCACTGATCGACATCGCCAGCCATCAGCACCCGTGTCTCGTCGGTAACAAACGGCGCTAGCGCATCGTGCTGTGCAATCGAGATATCTTGCGCTTCGTCGATGAGCAGCGATTGGAACTTGGCAGTATATCGCGCTTTCACGCGGGCTCGGTATTCTTCCGACGCACTCTTGTCGGCGCCGGCTATGTCCTCCAGCGGGTTGTCGAAGTATTCAGCGATCCAGTAAGCGATGTCAGCGTGCGAAACAACACCCTGCTCACGACACGCAGCATCGTACGCACGTTCGTACCCTTCGAGAACAGTACAAAACTCTTCGATACAGGTGAGCCACTCTTCATAGCACTCTTGATCGTCCTTGACAGGCTCGTTCGTTTCCTCAGCTGTTTCAGGCGGTTGTTGGGCTGCAAAGTCGGTGGCCACGTCGTCGTCGTAGAATGTGCGTATGTCTCCAAGGAGGTCTGCAAGCGTCTCTGGTGGCCCACTTGGATACACATCGGTGACGGTGTCTCGAAGCTGGGCTTCGAAGTCGTCGATCGAGAGCCGCCGATCGCGCTTTTTCGCTCTCGCGTCCTCGAGAAGGGTATGAAGGCGGTCGTCCGACTCGTCGTCCGAATCGGCAGCAGTCGGATACGCAGTATCGAGCCGTGTACACTGGTCAGAATAGGCATCATCTTGGCGGACCGACGCTATGCAGTTCTGTCGAAGGAGCGAGAGCTGCGACGCGTTCCCGACGCTCGGCATGCCATCAAAGCCAAGTTCAGACGCAATATCCTCGAATATCCCACGGAGTACGCTGTCTATCGTCCCGATGTGGTCTGTCATCTGAAGGCGACGTTTGAGCCGGTCTGCCGTCTCGGGCGATATCTGGACAGGATACGCTCCATCCGTATCCTCAGCAAACGCATCAAGCGCGTCTCTGATGCCTGGTTCGATGCTCGCTGCATCCTCACGTGAAAACGAGATCACACAGAGTTGTTGTTCGGGACACCGGTCGCCGGCAGCATCAGCCCGAACAAGGGCCTCTGCGGCGATCTGGTTGAGCGTCGTGGATTTCCCAAATCCTGGATTGCAATCCAGAGCGAAGAAGCCAGCGTCGTGCTGAAAATAGTCCTCACGGACAGCAGCCTGTTTCCCCTTCATCGGAGGAACAGTCATACTCATTCATTTCCCCCGTCTGTGCTGACGTTCTCTGGAACCGACTTCCGAATCCGATCAGGTAAGATGACATTTTCTCCCAACAGCTCGCGATACGCGTCTTCACTGAGTGTCGTTGTCGAGAGGTTCTCCAGCAGTGGTGACCGCTGATAGCTGACCCCTTTCACATCTTCGGTAAACCGAGTCACGATCATGTGATTCGTCGCCGTCCGAACTGCGTCGACTGCGTGGTCGTACTCGCGTTCTTCAGTCCACGCACCTCTGACACCAAGGGTGCGTGCCTCGGGTGACTCGCCGTCTGTGACGGCCGTCTGGACTTCCACCGGGAATTCGCCGTGGGGTTGCTGCGGCCATTCACCGTCGACGAACCCGAGTGCGATGACGAATGGATACGACCGTAACCACGTATCAGTTGCATCGAGTACATCGAGTCGCTCAGCGTTCTCGTGTTCCCGGCGGCCTGGGCGAGCTGTTGCGATCGTCTCGATCACCTCCAGAACTGACGACCATGACGACTCGATCTGGTGTCGGTCACGCCAGTCGGCGTATTTTGCACGAGCCTCGCGTAGCAAGTGATCAGAATCAGTATCCCCGGCGACGCGCTGTATGGCCCGGGCAGCACGTGACGTCTCAGTATATGCTACTGTATCGTTTTCCTCGATGTGTGGAAGAACAACAGTCTCAAACCCATCCAGAACTGGGCCAAGCGTAGCGAGAATATCATCTGGTTCCGGCGCAGATCGATGGCGCTGGCACCAATCAAGATAGCTCTCGAAGCGACGCTGGACCTTTTGACTAATCGACGTCGTCATGGCAATAGTGTCACGCCACTGATCCAGCGTTCCGGAATAGTCCGTGCCGACGCCCTGCCGGATTTCACTAAGCTCAGCAGGTGTAAACGGTGTGACGCTCTCATCTCCCTCCGCGTTATCCTCCGTGACGAGCCACTGACATTCCAGTGGCCGGAACATGGTCTCGGCATCGATAGTGCCGGCAGACGCAGCGGCAAGCACTGAACAGGTCTCAGCCACGACTCGATACGGAAGCGATCGCTTCAGCTCTAGCTGCGTCCAAAACGAGAGATGACGTCCGTATGTGTTCGACGCACGGGTCAAGTCACGTTCGTACTTGTCGATATCACGAGCGACGATCGCGATATCACTCACGGAGACGCCCTCTCGGAGCAGTCCCTCACAAACCGCGAGTGCAGCCCTCGCCTCCTCAGCCCGTGTTGGGGCCACGATCTCCGTTGCTGGCGTAGTCCGGAACTCATCGATCTGCAAGCGCTCAATCGAATCTGACGAACTCGGAGTACTACTACCGTCCAATCGCGACTGAAGTCGGCTGGCAATCCGCGGGCCAGTGCGTGCACGGAGATAGAGATGGACGGTACTCGACGTCTCGCGACCGATCGCTGTCAGAAACGCGAGCAGCGGCGTCCCCAACGTACTAATTCCGACGACGTTGACCCGCTCAATCCCAGCGTACTCTTTCTGCCAAGCATCCCCTCCTGTGTTTGTTACGACTTCAGTGCCTGCCTCTAACACCGCCTCTGTGGAGATGTATTCCTCGACGCGGTCGCGAAGTTGCTCCTCGAGACTGCTGATGCCCGTCAGAAGGTCAAGTGCATCCAGACGAGCAACGCCGTCAAGCTCAGCACAGACCGTCTCAAGTGCGGAACGGCGTGTTGAATGATGGCCTGTGAGTAGCGACAGCTCTTCTCGCGCTGCTTCGATCCGATCCAACTGGGTTGTAAGCGACGTTCCAAAGACACGAGATAATCGAGACACATCTCCAGACGGAGACTCCAACAGATCTTTGAGCACCCGAAGGCGATCCATTCGATCAAGAACCGCCGGATCTGATTCCTCCGGTGATGAAAGAAGCTCGGTCGCCACGGCTGCTGGCGTGAGCAATGCAAGTGAACTTCGCGGCTGATTTCTATCGGCAATCACTCGTTTCAGGTTTCGCCGATGAAACTGTTCAGGGGCAAGAACAATATCTGTCGGCTGCTGGGCACGGCGAGCGCGGTTTATCAACTCCTCTTCTCCACAAATATGGATATTTTCTACGTCAACGGGCGACTTTGAATGGAGGTGGCTACTCATACTCTCTAGTTTTGTGAACGTAACTCAGTACAAGCGCGCATGGTATAGAAACTGGTGTGAGTACATACCTTTTTATCAGCAAGCCGGCTACTATTGTGTGCACACAACACTGGCGCTCCACGCCATCTCTTTTGGGACGCACGCTTACTCATCCAGTAGCCACCTCGCTACGCAGAGCCGCTAGTACAATTGCAATCTCAAACGCTTGTTTACGACACTTTCAGAGGTTGTGACCCTGATTGACTTACTATTCTCTGGTATTCGTCAGCAGTTCGCTTCAATGCCAGCCACTAGCCGCTTGTCAAGGAACCGTTCTCGGAGTGTCCTGTCGTTGCTGATACTTCCGAGGAGTTGTCGAACGCGGTCGGGTGACTGCAAGAGATTATATCGGTTGACAAGGGCAGTTGCAGGTCGTGTTCCAACTGGCCGGTCCGTGACTGCCGCATCGCGAAGCGCGAGGCGAATGACCTGCAGGTCGTGGCGAGAGTCAAAGCCCCACGCTGCCGCTCGCTCTTCGAGTTCGGTATCGTAGGTGTCGAAGCCGATGATATTGTGACACTCCCGACAGAGACAGACCCCCTGATCAGGGTCATGTGACCAGTGGTGATAGTCTAGATTCCCGCCGACGAGTGCTGAGTCGCGTTCAAGATTAGTCCGCGTACGTCGACACAGCGGACAGGTAACCTCCCAGTCCCACCCGAAGGCTGCAGTTTTCGTCGCGAACCGTTCGGTATACTCGTCGGTGCGTGGTTCGCCCTTGCTGTTGGTGATCCCGCTCCAGAGCCAGTCGTCCCAGAAGTGCTGAATCATCGTCGTGAGGGTCGCGGGTTCGACAATCTGGAGATAAGCTGCGTCAACGCCAACAGCACACCACGTCCGTAAGTCGATGTCACACTGTGTGCATGCAGTATCGAAGTACGGGACGACACCTGGGAGGCCTCGTTCATACAGTGTGACTGCCTCACTACAGTTCGGACAACAGATTGCGACGGGAACATCCAACAGCGGGGACTGCTCGTCGGCTTGAGACAACACCTGGGCACGGTCGCCATACGGTTGCTCAGTCGAACGCGTAAGGGTCGTCCCGTCGAAGAGGTCGTCCAGATCAGTTGTCGATGTGGTCTGGGTCATACGCCTACGTCCGTCTGTCGCTCTGTCTTCGGTGTCTGATCTGGCTGGCTCAGTTGCAGATTCTCGATAGGCTCAGTGTCGATGGTCTGCCAGCCAACGCCGCAGCGACGCTCGTCGACCCGCCACATTGTCTCCTTCCCAGGACAAGCGAGATATCGAATACGCCGCGGCTGGTCGTTGGCGTCCTGCTCAAACGAAAGGACCAGAACGGTGTTTAGGTTCTGTTCGGGGCGATCTACTGGTGGTGATTTAGTTCGTGTCATACTGTGTGTGAGAAGAGCTGGCACCAGCAAGCATTGTACTCGGGACCGACGCCGGCGTGCTCACTGCTGACTCTCCTCGGTCTTGCTCGGATGCACGAATACAATTCGACGCAACCCAACACAGAGAGCCTTTAGCCGGCTAGAATTTGTCCATTCGCTGCAGCCAAACGGACGGTATCTGGGTCAGTCACGTTCCCTATCGTTTTCTCCGGTCACCACCTACCTTTGGACATGACTTTCGGACCAACGTGGAACAATCTCCGTGACAATGTTGAAGCATTGCAGTCTGATGCAATCCTCGTTACCCCGCTGTCACGCAAAGCCTTCAGCATCGAGGATGTACAGGAACATCGCGTCCTGATTCAGTATCGGGACGACGACGAGACAATTCCACTCCAGAAAGACCAATTTGAGACGCTCTACGAGCGCGTGAGTGATGCTCGTGGCGAATTCGATGTTGACCGCCTGCCGCCAGACGCGGAACCGTACGCGACTGTCTTGTCTCTCCATCCACGCTTCGAGGTTGACGACCGGGCTGGGACATTGACTGAAAGCGATCAGTCAACGGGGTCGCCGCTAGTAGAAGCCCAAAGTGGGAGTGAGGAACTCGATGAGACCGAGCGCGAAGAGCCGGATCTGGACGTGTATGCAGACGCATTACTGCTGATTGACGCCCTCGAACGTCACGACCTGACGACGCTCGAAGCTGTCGACATGCCCGCACTCGTGAACATCTACACCCTGCTATCGGACGTCCAGCGCAATGCAAACGACCTCCGGAAAGAAGTTCGGAGCGTCTTGCTTGACCGACTGCATCACGACCAGCCGGTTTCTGGACAGTTTGGCTCCGTCCAGCGGACGACGCGTCGGAACCGGTCGCTCAAAGACGACGAGTTAGTGTTAAACGCGTTCGAGTCCGCTGGCATCGAACGCGAACGGTTGACGACGGTTGATTCCAGCAAAGTCGACGACGCACTCGCGGTGACCGACCTTTCCGAGACCGATGTCTACGATATCGAACCGAGCGAGTACGTTCGCAAGGCCGATGTGGACGAGCAAGAGAAAGAAACGCGCCTGCAAGGACTGAAAGACCAACTTGAGGCGACCGAGGGCGACGAAGCTGACGAACTCCGTAACGAAATCGAAGCGCTCGAAGATCGGATCGCTGAACTGACCGAATTTCGATCGGGTCGGTCATTCCACGAGTCGTCGGCTGGTGGATAACGTAACTACCGCCTGCAACGGGTGTCTCAATCGTCGTCTGCGAGTGTCTCCGACGCGTCCTCTAGCGCTTCTATCGCGTCCTTCAACTCCTCGGAAACGTCGGCGTCGTCCACTTCCTGCTTGGCAAGTCGGGTCTGTTTGATCGCTTCTTTCACTCTGTCTGTCACATCCACGCATTATCAATCAACCACCGATCACAAAAATCTCTGGGGTCCCTTTCGGTTGAAATTTGCTTTGCGAGACGTGCCCGGACACGAGAGCCAGCCCATTCAGTGACACAGAGCGCGAGCGGTTCGGGACTGAGAGGACCCAGCCTGTCGGCTGTCGAAGCTGAGAGCTAATGTCCGCGCCCTTACTGCCAGACAGAGTGCAGACCAGTGCAATACACTGGTGTTTCGTGAGTGTCCTTACCGTACCCACTTTCGGCCTACCGCATACCCAGCACCCAACGCGAGACCAACGAGGTGTCCGATGACATCTGCGTTTCCAGTGGGAAAGAATCCAACAGACTGACCGAGCAGGTACATACCAAAGCCGAGCGGGAACAGGAGTGCCGCACCCTGCCAATACGCGCGCAGTGCCTCGTACTGAACAGGCCCATAGTCGCTCGTATCCACTTTCAGTCCCTCTCGATGTGTGAGAGACAGGTGTGCCCCGTAGAAGCCCACAAACGCGAGTGCGCCGCCACTAGCCCCCAGCGTACTCTGTCCGGTCACGGCTGAACTGACCGTCACTGCCACCAGCGCTGCCGCGACGAAGAACCACAGCACCTCGATGCCCTCCATATGCTGCTCACTCTCGCCGGCGAACAGCCAGAGAAAGGCAATGTTTCCAAGTAGATGCGTCACATTGGGTGGGAGATCATGTGATATAATTGCCAAAACGAGCCCCGGCGATAGCGCTGGGAACGAGGCCGTCGTGAACAGCCACTGCCACTGCTCGACTGTCCAGCCGAGATAGAGTGTCCCGATCTGGAGGCCGTACCACAGCAGGATAGTCAGTATCAGTGACTGCGTGGCACGCCGCTTCCTGAACGTGAGTCGGCGGTAGAGCTCGTCAGCGAGCGGCAGCTTCGGTAGCGCCCCAATATGCTTCATCGAGACGTTACACCCAGCCATCCGGCAGTCGCTCTCCATGGCTCTGGACTAACTCGAGGAACGGTTCAATCTCAGCGAACCGAGGCCCTTGACTAATCTCATAGGTCTGCTCATCCAACACGATGTAGCCAGCGTCGGCCAATTTTGGGAGGTGAAGATGGATATATTCGGCGTGGATCGGCGTCCCAGTGTTTGACTCATCGGTTCGGACTTCTGTGAAGTGGACTGTCTCCGTCGGTTCCGTGGCAGCTAAGCCCGTCAAGACCCGGCGGCGAGGTTTCGCTTTGAGACACTCACAGAGTGTGTCCCACGGATTGTGTCCCGTCATGGCTACACCTCCTCCAGTGCCGCGGCCACCATCACAGCGACAATCAGCCCTGCGAGAAGCGTAGCTGACAGCCACGAGAAGCCGGTTACTGCGGATAGATGATGCTGCATCTCAACTGCCGCTGTCGCCAGTGGGCTGGCAAGGATGACTGCAATGAACGCCCCGAGTACGTATTGCCCATCAATCTGCCCGCGCTGCCGGTTCTGGTCAGTATACGATACCCTCGCAATCGGTGTGCAGCGGTCTGCACTATCTTCGGTAGCTTCCATCGACACCTTCGCCGACAATGGCAGGGGATAAAAACCTGGACGACCGTTTTAGGCCTTCTACCGAGGGTTTAGCGCTATCAAGAGGCCCCTGTATCAGCGTCAACCCATACTTCTTGCCTTTATTACCCAGGTTGTCTAACCGAAGCGTATGGCGCGAGTCCCGTCGGCGTTCGCTGATGAATTCGACGCCAAAGGAGACCGGTTTTTCGCGATTGCCGAGCTGTTGTACGCCAACCCCGACCGGCAATACACCCAGCAGGAACTCGCCGAGCGATTCGACTGCTCAACGACGACGATCAGTAATCACACCGGCGAGATGAGTGAGTGGCTCGACCGCCGCGACAGCCAGACCACCTACGCCTGGGACGTCGACGTCCACGATCCAGGCCACACGGAGACCACTATGGCTGTCCGACGATTCTATGCCGACCTCTGGAGTCTCCTGAAAAAACACTCTCGGACTGGCCCAGGGGCGTTCGCCCTTTTTGGGTTCATAATGCTTCTCACTGGTAGCGTCGTATTCTCCGTGTATGGAGCGTTCACAGTCGGTCTCCTTTCAGAGTCGGCGCTCCCGGAAAGGGCCTATCTGGGTATTGCCATCGGGTGTGTACTCACCGGCATCATTGTGACACTCTGCTCACCGTATATGGCCTGGGTAAGCGGATTCCTGTGGCCACGGCTGCCTGAGGGCCCGTTTGGGAAGGACAAATGATGATGGTCATTACGGACTGTCAAAACCCAGTCACTCCGCTTGATTAGTCCTGGCTGGGCTCGTCGGTATCAGACTCTCATACGAATGGAAAGCAGTATATAAGACCTCAGTGACATCCTCTATTACGTCGTCGAGTTCAGAGAGATTATCCAAGACTGACAACGATATACTCAACCAGTCTCTTTCCCGTCGTATATACGTTGGTTCAACGCAGACTACCCTTTAGGACGGTGTGAGGAGATCATCCATCTTTGCGAGATTCCATAGCGACCAGTGCTCGTCGAGTTGGTCTTCAAGTCCTTCAACGAACCCACTCTTTGAGAACAGTGCGAAGCACTCCTCCCGATCATCTGGCCCCCATCTAACGGTCCCTGCTTTTGCCTGCAGGTCATTGACGAGCTCCGTCCCGACTGGCTCCGATGTCCACTTGCACTCGGCGAACAGGATTCGGTTATCGTTCGGTGCGAGCCCCACAATATCGACTTCGTCTTCCCCGTACCACCACCGCCCGACCTCCGAGTACGGTTCGAATTCACCGCGTCGAATCCCCCCCCACACGGCTTCCTGACACACGTCCTCAAATGCAGTGGCGACGTGCATTGGAAGATCAGGGGCGATCGTACCGTCGTAGACGATATCCGGTGCTTCTTCGATACTGGAGCGGTTCGGCTCAACGTACCGAAACCAGAACCGAAGGAACTCGTCAGCGACGCGGTACCGCGACCGCTTCGACTTCTTTCCGGACGCTGTCACAGGGACTTCCCGATCGATCAGTCGGAGTTGCCGCAACGTCTGTAGATACTTCGATAACGGACCGGCATCGATTCCCGTCGCTCCTGAGATCTCGTTCGGCGTCGTGTGCCCCAGCGCCACCGCTTCGAGAATACTCATGTACCGCGCGGGATTCCGGAGCTCCGTCCGAAGCAAAAACTCCGGCTCGTTGTACAGTACTGCTGACGGCGATAGCACCTGTGACCGGACGTTCTCCGCGAGCGACCGTCCGTAATCGAACAGCGTGAGATACATCGGCGTCCCACCGGTAATCGCGTACGATCGAATCGCGTCCGCGATCTCGTAGTCGATGACCTCACGAGCCTGCTGAAATGAGAACGGCTGCACGTCGAGTTGCCCCGTACGACGACCATACAATGGGCTCTCATGGCCGAGTACCTCAGATTCCATCGTACTCACACTAGACCCACAGAGAACCAGCATCGAATCGGTCTCTTGTAGTTGTTCGTCGACAAATCCCTGTACGTAGGATGGGACTGAGTCGTTCTCCGAGACAAGATACGGGAACTCGTCGATCACAACCACTAGCTCCTCAGAACGAAGTTTCTCCCCGAGGTAGTCGAAGGCCTCGTCCCACCCGTCGATCCGTGGAGTCCGATCGTCGAAGAACGCTGCAACCTGGTCGATGAACTTCTCGCGCTGCCGATGCTCGGCTTCCTGCGCCGCGAGAAAGTAAATATGCGGCCGATCAGTACAGAACTCCTTCAGCAACTCCGTCTTGCCGACACGTCGACGCCCGTAGACGACGAATATGTCCGAGCCAGGCGACTCAAACGCAGCTGAAAGCGCATCAAGCTCCTTTCTCCGGTCATAGAAGGTCATACTTTGAATAATGATTACTACGATAATGACTTATGCGTTTTGGCGCGACCCTTCAATTTTGACTGTTGAGACGCTTCGGTTCGGCGAGAGCTACCCTCGAACTAGTGACGCGTGGCCCTCGGAAGTGTTCATGTGTATGTCTCTAAAGAGTCACATAGTCGATTCGGCGCAGATTTCGCCGGCGCAACATATTGTCCATCACTACTACGACCACGAGTGTAAACACCGGTAGCTTGTCCTCGGCATAGCTTCTGCGACCACGGTTTCGAGAGGCCTGGCGAGGACGATTCTCGCGTCACTTTGCCCGCTACTCTAGAACAACAGCTCTACGTGACCAATGACCTGCTTCCGAAGAGCGTTCTGGGAATTTTTGAGTGGGTTTACTGGAAAGTTATGGAATGCTCCGCTACACCCTCTGATTACTCGTGTCGAAGGCCGCACTTAGTTTGTCCCGCATGAACTCCCGGCGGAGTTCTCGCTTTCGCTCGTCGGTCAGATAGTCCTCGAAGACCACCTTCGCGCTTGCACTCCCCTGTTCGTCCGCGATATCTTGGACGTGGCCCAGCAGGTCCTCAGTGGTTCGTGAGTAGGCGTCGTACCAGAACCGCCGACCCATGTGTGGCTTCCGGGCGACGCCGTCGATCTCCTCGGGCACGCCGGCCCTGTCGGCGAGGTCGTGGAACCAACCCGCGATCGTCGTCCCGTCGACGTGGCCGGTTTTCGAACGCTCTGACGGAAACAGGTAGCCATCGACGCGGGAGAGATGTCGACGGGCCACGTCCTCGCCGAAGACGATGGCGACGGTGCCCGGCCCGTTCTTTCGCTCGTCGAACTGGATGTACGGGTCATCCGCGTCGAGATGGAGCTGGTCCTGATGCAGCGCCGCGACCTCGCCGGCCCGAAGTCCCCAGCCGGCGAGTGCAACGACAAGCATCCGGTCGCGGCTGGTGATAGCGGCGTCAAACATCGCCCGGACGTGCTCGGGCTCGAGAGCGACTGGATCTGTGTCCGACGAGCGCGTCCACGAGAACCAGTCCTCCGCACCGTTGGTGGGATTGACTGTCGCCACACGGCGCTCAACGAGCCACCCATACCACGTTCGGATTGCATCGTGGACGCGCGCGATGGTCGACTCAGCGAACTCTCCGGACATGTAGGCGAAGGTCTCCCGGCAGCGGTCGACGGCTTCGGTCTCGGTGATGTCGCTGTCGTCGTCGACGGGCGAGAGAAGATCGTCGGTGCCGTGGCGTTCTCGGTAGGACCGAGCGTAGCGAGCGAGCCGATACCGGATGGCCTCACGCGTGCTGTCGGTCCAGTCGTCTGCGGCCGATTGCTTGGCATCGAGATACTCCTGAAAGGATTCGCGGGTCTCGTCGTGCTCGATATCCCAGTCGTAGCCGCTGGATTCAGTGTCGTACTCGAGTGTGTTCTCCCAGAACGTAGCGAAGGTCGTGTCGTGGTACTCTTTCAGCGCGTACGTGAGCCCGCGGAAGCCGTTGTTCGAGAGCCACTCGTAGGATGGCCTGTCGGTTTCGGGGTCGTACCCGTCCCGCCGCAGCGCCGGGACGACGACGGCCTCGTACGCGTCGGCGAGCTGGGCCTCGGTGAGCAGCGTCCAGGGCACGTCGTCCGCGGAGTGCCACGGCTTCGTCCGCTCAATCCCGGGGGAACCCTCGTGCTTTCCGGGTTCTGAATCTGAATCAGCCGATTTCGGCATACAGAGCTAAACACACTAAAACCTGATAGTTCTGTTGCCACAGCAGACCCAAGCCAGACTTATGGCTCTACGGTAGTTTGGCAAATATTGCTTTAAAGTGCATATAGCTGTATGGAATGTCCATAGATTCTTTCTGATAGGAATCGCCTCTAGAGATGGTCAGACAATCGAAAACAGCCGTTTGGCGATTTAGTCGTTCACTCGGCACACGGTGTGTCGGCATTGTCTGACGGTAGTACTAAGTCGAAATAACTTGTTAAACAAGATTAGAGGGTTTAGCTAACTATGTCGAATAAACCGTATCGGTTGGCGGTCTCGAACCAGAAGGGCGGCGTCGGGAAGAGTACAGTCGCATTGAACATTGCTGGAGCGCTCGGCGAGCGAGGGCAGAACGTGCTGCTCGTTGACTTGGATCCACAGGGATACCTGACCAGCGGCGTCGGGCTCGACGACGAGTACACGGCGCCATCGCCGAATCTCAACGACGCACTGAAAGCGCCCGGAGAACACGCCGTCGGCGATCTCGTGGTCGCCCACGAGGAGTTCGACGTCCTCCCGGCGAACATCGACATGTTCTCCCTGGAGCAGGAGCTCGTCAGTGGGATGCGCGGCCGAGAGCGATTGTCGATGCTGCTAGAAGATGTGACAGGCTACGACTTCCTTGTGGTGGACTGTCCGCCATCGCTGGGCCTGTTGACCGACAACGCACTGCTCGCCTGTGAGAACGTGCTCATTCCGGCAGAGGCGGAGGATACGAGCATCCGCGCCGTCGAGTTGCTGTTCAAGCAGATCGACTCGCTGGAAGACAACTTCGGCGCGTCAATTCAGGAAGAGGCGCTGGTCGTCAGTAACGTCGACTACCCACTGGATGGCGAACAGCAGGGGATGCTGGAGTGGTTCGAAGGTACATTCAGTGATCGAATACCAGTTTTCGAGATCCGGAGTCGTGCTGTCATCAAGCGAGCGTTCAACGCGGGCCACAGTATCTTCGGCCACGACGAGGAATGCGACCAGGCTGACGAACTGCTGCGTATTGCGGATTACTTCATCGAGGAGCAATCATGAAAGACAGAGACGAAGCCAAAGACGAGATGTCCGAACGGCTCGGCCAGCGGTTCGGCGACGAAGAGGCGGATAAATCTGATGAAGGCGATAAACTCGATAAATCAGATAATGGAGATAAGAGTGTTAAACAAGATAAACAGACTATGAAAGCTAAATCAGATAAACCCACTAAAGACTATAAAGAAGCTTGGGGGAGTAAACTGATTCATCTGCCAGACGAGCTCATGGACCCAGTCGACAACGAGTTCGACCGGATGAAATACGAATGTGACTGGGACGTGAAGAAAGAGCGCCACTACTACCCAGTCGTCGTCGCGCGTGGGATTGAGGCAGTGCAAGAAATGTCCGGTTCGGAGTTCACTGACGCTGTCGAATCGCTTGAATTGCGGTAGCTGAGGCGTCCTTTTCGGCTGTTACACATGAAACAGTGGGGTGTGAGAACACATCGATGACGGGGTACTTCGAGCTAACCAACATAAACCCTATTTGACCCGCTATTATTGGTTAGCGTATGAACGACGAAGAATACGCGCACTAAGCCCTGTCGGCGCTAGAACAGATCGACGCCGAGGCGCTCGACCTGGGCGCTCGCGATGCCCACGAACAAGCGGTCGCCGCCGTCGGTGGGCTGGCCGTTGCGCTCGGGAAGAGCGAGATGGACGACGCGGTCGCCGTCGAGGCGCCCGAAGAGTGGGCCGACAACGAGGACGAATGGGACGAGAAGATAGACGACGGCTACGAAGCAGCGGAGATCGCGCGCTTGAAGAGGACGCTGACGGTGAAGACAATCGACGATCGGGAGTACTACTACCTCCAGCGGCGTCCCGTCTCGATCGTCGTCGACGGCGGCGCCGTTCGCGATATCACCTCGTGTCGAACAATTCCGACAGGCATGGACCTCGTCGTTATCGTTCCCAAATACGCGTGCATACTGTGCATCGACTGGCTCACCACAATTCAGGCAGGAGACGGACGTCATCATAGCACGGTGTCGGGTGGCACACCTAGTAAAGCACGAGCCCATTTTGACAGATGTCAACGTATTGGTGTCAAAATGGGAGTGGTTTTTACTCTAGTATCCACCGAACAGCAGGAGTATGGCTATCCACTGGCGATGGCCGTGAAAGACTTATGCCAAGCATTAACAAGCTCTCTGTCCGCGGCGGCTCTGGGATGGTAACGCTTCCAAAAGACGAACTCGAGATGTGTGGCCACCTGGACGAGGACGGCGACCCGGATACGGAGATTCAGTTCCTCATCAAGATGGAGCAGCCTGGCGAGTGGCGAATCTCTGTGCTCGATGACTCCTGTGTCGACGATTCCTGGTACACTGGCGAGACACCTGAGACCGGTGTGCAGGTAGGCGCCGGTGGCGGTGACCGGAAGTAGTTACAAGAGGAATGTGGCCTACGCGTCCTCCGCCGTTCAATTCATTTGCTTTCGCTATCCGCGACACTACCGTAGTATTTCGCTCAACGGTCATATGGACCAACAAGTCTCGAAACACGTAACTATACAACGAATGAGTATACGGCTGTCATGAGAAAGCAAACTGGACTACTCGTTCTCATTGCACTCTCGGCGCTGGCTGGCTGTAGTTTCTCTTTTGATGACGATCCAAGTAGTAGCCAAGTGACAGCCACCGAGGTAAGGGAAGTCAACAATGAGACGGTGCCGCCCGCAGCGACAACCACAGATACAGACCGAGCCGAAGCCACAACCGATGGACAACGGTACGGAACCGACACCGACACAGGCGAGATTCTGCTATCTCTCCCCGAGCTAGGCCAGTCGTACAACTTTTCTTCGGAGTCGATGCGCACTCGCTCAGAGCTAAGCAGTTCCGAGAAGGCTTCGTTCGAGGAACAAGGGCTGCTCAAGCGTCATGAGCGGGTCTTCTCGCTCGCAGATGGTGGTTACGATGGACCGCCAGTTGTGATCAGTACGGTTGCCGTCTATGAGTCAGAACGTGATGCCGCAAGCGCGACGCCAGAACTGGTTGAATCGATCCGTGAGGCCGGTGGAACTGCAGAACAGGTCGAAATAGCCTCAGGGGTCGAGGCAACGCGTCTCTCTGGAGAAACCCAGACCGGCCGCAAGAACGTCCTAATAACTTGGCAGACTGATAATCTGATTATCTGGGTCGTCACTTCGGGGATCGAGCAGTCCTATCCAGAGGTAACGGAGGAGTACTTCGTTGAGATGGTCCTTGACGTGCCGTAGAAAGAATACATTTTACCTCTTTGGTTTCCTACAATATTCACTCACTCGTTAGCGTAGCGCCTCAACGTTTCCCGATTCTCTTGTATAGCTGCCACCGTCCCAGAATTTCCGACCTCCGATTGGTCGACATAGTCTAGAAGCTCACTACACACCTTTGTAACTTCACCGCAGAGGGTTGGGGTCGGCACTGGATACCCCATTTGAGAGTCAAGTGGTGTCGAGAGTCGCTCAGTTCCACCGATTGTCTGAAACGCAACACGGACGTTCGCGGAACTAAGCCAAGAGAGTACGATACAGGACGAAGACCCGTGTAGTTCGAACCGTCGCTCAGTGGATTGGGACCGGTTGACCGCCCCCGTCGCAAACACTCGCAAACCTTCACTTATATTCTTGAGTAACGGAACAATGTGGTGACCTTTAAATTCATAGTCAGATTCATATTCTTTTTCTAACTTCTCTTGGTTTTTGTACCTCGTAAGAACTGTTCCATCAACGACTATTTTTATGCCGCCGGTAACCTCTTGAAGTTGACTTACTTCCGTCGGCGGAGACGACATCTCAAGAGCGACATCGAAGTCCTGTACTGGTCTTATCATTGGGGATCAAAATTCTGGATACGCCGTCGTAACCTGTTGGTTATCCTTACTGACCACGATTTTGATTCGTTCAAATCCATACTTTTGTTTAATATCGGCCGGGATAGATCGCCACATAATCACTGAGCTGTCACCATCGATGTCGTCTCCCTCTTTTAACGCCCGAGAGATTAGTTCCTTGACCCGCTCCTCGGAGATATCTTGCTGTTGATCGAATGTCGTCGTTTCTGGTCCAGCGTTCGGATTGTCGAGGTGTTTGCTTTCTATGTGAGTCCACCCGTAATCGCTGTTCCCTTTCGTTAGTCCGTATACCTCATCGGTTTTTTCATGTTTTGAGGCTCGCAAAAGATCCTCTGGAGAATCATCCATCTCATTAGTGAGCTGGCGTAAATCCGTCGCGTCAACGTTTTCAGAGCGTTTCAATGCATCAGCGAGATCGGTTGCTTCGTCCGCTGAGAAGCCAGCTTGGGTTAGCGAATCGACGTTCTCAAGCTCTCCCTCGTCGGCGAGGCGGACAACCTCGTCCTCGGTGAGATCGGTGTTACGGACGAGACGTGATCCAGCGCCGTCGTAGGCCTTGTCCAAGCCTGCGATCCGGTGACCCTCAAAGTGCTTGCTCGTGACGATCATGTCGACAACCTCATCGGTCTTGCTGGGGAACTTCCCGAGGAACTTCCCGACCTTCGAGAGTGCCGAAGTGGCGTCGCCGTAGAGCGGGATGAGACCGATAATCGTGAGCCCGAAGTCAACAGGCTTGCCCTTCAGCGCCGTACTCGGGAGGTCGCGGATGTCGCCGACGACCGCGAAACCGCTAGCAAGCCAGCCAGCGAAGAACGCGATCGGATATGTAGAGACTTCGTCGCCGCAATAGGCCGGCGGTGACCCCTCATCACGCCAGCACCAGTCCCCCATCACGACGCCGGTGATACTAGACTTAACGCGACCCATGTTTTGATCAGTCGTTTGGGCCGTCAGCGATACCGAGTTTGACCCCTCTTCAAGCCAGACGCTCTCTTCGGAGACAACCTCGTCGTCTTGTCGGACTACAAGACGGTACTTGTTTGGCTGGACTGACGCCGGGAAAGTAAACGACCCGTCGGTAATGGTCGTTGTTCGCGCGCCATCACCGTCGTCAACCTTGAGGACCGCAGTCGCGTCCTTGACCGTCGATCCGTCATCCCACGTGACTGTCCCGTCAAGGGTGGCCTCGTCAGTGGTCGTCTCGACGGTGATAGAGACCACGTCAGATTCATCACCCGTCACAGTCACCTCAGTGGTCTCGCTCCCACCCTGAATCTCGTCAGCGGAAACCTGAATGAGATAATCACCCGGTTCCGGATCAGTGAAGACCGCGCGTCCGTCTGCATCGGTCTGAGCACTCTCACGTACAGGACCGACGACCTCAACGGTCGCATCCGATACCGCATCCCGGTCTTGGTCAGTTACAGTGACTTCTAGAGGAGTCTCGGACGGCACCGGGTCGGTATAGCGCTGGAAGCGGTCCAGTCGCGTCCCATCACCTGCACGCAATTCCAGCGCAAGTGACTGCTCTGTCTCAGTCGCTCCGAATGAGAGGTCAATTGTGACTGTTTTCGTCTCTCCTTCGGGGACGACAACGGATCGCTGGTCGCGGTCCACATCGATAGCGCTCGAGGCAATGAGATCGAGCGTGTATCGTTGTTCGACCGGTCCGGGATTCGCAACCGTCACTTCGACCTCCCGATTTGTCCCCGGCTCAAATTCTTCGGGCAGGCCACGGACTGCATCGATCTCGCCAGACGAAGATGTCGATAGCGCCACCGTTTCGCGTCGTGTGCTGTCAGCTTCGATTTGGATAGTCGTGGTTTGTTGTTCGAATTCCGTTGCGTCGATTGAGACTTCGTACGTCTGGGCAGGGACCTCGTCGAATCTCACTCTGCCAGTGTTGTCTGTCGTCAGCACACGGTCGTCGCTAAGTGCAACTGTTGCATCCTCGATTGGGTCACCATCGCTGTCCTCAACGACGAGTGTCGCGGCACCGACACCGTGATTGACTTCGATTCTGGTCTCGTTACGGTTGTTCGACTCATCATGTTCCGATACCTGGTCTGTCGGATCGATTTCGACAGCGACATCGTGGTCCCCGCTTGTTGGTTCCCACGAGCCGAAGCGGACTAGTCGGGCGGACTTCGGTTCAAGCGTGACGGCTTTTGTATCGTGTCTCCGGCCGTCAATCGTCAATGTGACCGGTATATCACGGCTCGTTCGGTCGCCGTCATTGACCACCCGTGCGAACGGCTCAACACTGCCGTCAGGGACTGGTGTGGACGGGTCGGTTCGGATCGTATCCACGCGAAGGTCTGTGCTCGACTGAACACGAAGCGGTTTGGATTGCCTGTTATCGCCCTCGTTGCTTTCTTTGACAATGTCGTCTGGATCAACGACGCCAACAATGGCCTCGGTATCCTCAGTAATCGGAACCTGACCAATATCGAACTTACGAGTGGTCTGTGCCGCGATGTCAAGATCACTACGGGTGAGCCGCTCGTTACTAGCCTGGACTGTCAGATCGAATCCAGTTGCCGATTTGGTCCCTGTATTGGCGACGGTCACACTGACCGCGACCGACTCCCCCACCTGTGCCTCGGTAGGAGTCCAGTCAACGCTCTTGACTTGGAGGTTTGGAGCCTGCTTCGTGAGCCTGAACGTGTGTGATGTCGTCTCGCCCGCTGCAACCGAGACAGTCGTGACCTGCTCCCCGTGGGTTGGGGACTCGGCGGTTACTCTGTGTAGACCAGCAGGCAGCTCCGTGAACCGATAGGCACCGTCGGAGTCTGTGCGTTGAGTCTCACCGTTCACCCGTACAGTGGCGTCTACGATAGGGTCGCCAGTCTCCTGGTCGCGAACATACCCGCTGACTGCGGCCACTTCACTGCCGATTGTCAGTGTCTGATGGGCATCGTTGTTGGTCTCGTCACCCTCCTCGACCTGATCGCTAGGATCGACAGTGGCGCCGACGTCATATTGTCCGCTGTCGCCACGAAAGTCTCCGCTCCAGGCCGTCCAGGCATCGTCGTTTGCTCTGACATCAATTGGAGCGGCCCGCGCAACGACATCACCGTCGACGCGTACAACGCTCTCAACATCCTGTGCGGCCCTATCACCGTCATTCGCCAGCCGAAGACGAAATTCGACTTGCTCATCAGTAGTTGGATCAGCCGGCCGCCACTCGATCTCCTCAATCTTCAGGTCAGACTCCCGTCGTTCTACCGAGAGCGAGAACTGCTCGGTGTTATCCGACTCGTCGTTTTCGTCAACGGTATCCCGGAAGTCAACGATGGCCTCGCCCCCATCGACAGTAGAGTCAGCGTCCCACGGGCCGACTGTGACCGTCTGCCTACCACCGGCACGGAGATCAACCCGGGTTTCGCTGTATTGTTGCCCATCAACCGAGACAAGAACACCAAAATCGTCGGTCGCGACGGGACCAGTGTTCTCGACAGTCACATCGAAAGACACTGACTCACCATCTTCCGGTGACCGAGGGGAAGGATCTATGTCCACGATCCGTAGATTCGGCTGCTGTTCGGTCACATCCAACGGCTCCCGGTGCTCGTTGTTGGTCTCGTCTTCCTCGTCGATACTGTCGTCGTAATCGATTTCCGCACGTATCTCATCGACATCACCCTCAGCAGTCCAGTCGCCGATGACAACCGTCCCGCTGTCACCTGCCGAGAGATCCATTTCCTCGGCACGGTAAATATCTGACCCAGCAACCAGTTCAAGATTGAAATTCGACGCCCGAGCCTCACCCCGATTGGCCACGTCGACATCGAAGGTTACGGAGTCGCCTGCGTCAGGCGAGCTCGGTTCAGGGCTGATATCGGTGATCGTCAGGTCCGGCTTTCCCGGCCGGGAGTACTGGGCAGTGATGTCGTAATCTCGGTTAATATAGCTGATAGTAAACGACGACTCCTCGCTAACGACGGTGCCGTCATCGGTTGTCCAGGCCTGGAACTCGTAGTCGCCGGCGTTAGTCGGCGCGTCAATGTACACATCCTCACCGTAGTCGTAGGTCCCTTCGCCGCTTGTGGACACAGAGACCGGACTGGAACCAAGGCGAACAGTATGTGTCTCAGGCTCAAGGACGAAATCAACCTGCGAGGTCTCGTCCTCACTGACCGTCACGGACTTCGGTCCATCTACCTCGTACCCGCTCATCGCCACGTCAACTTCGTGATCACCTGCTGGAACTTGGTCATAGCTGAAGTAGCCATCCGAATCGGTTCGCGTATCGTCTGTGGCGTCGAGATAGACCTTCGCACCGGAGATTGGATTGCCGTCGGTATCAGTGACCCGGCCGCGAACGCTCCCGTAGGATGTCTCGACTGTGAAGGACCGCTCGATTTCATTGTTGGTCTCGTCGCTCTCGGGGATATGGTCGTCCGGGTCGATTGCGGCACGCACGCTGTAGGTGCCACCCTCAAACTCGTTGTTGCCGGTACAGACCGTCGTTGACTGCTCACCCGGACCAAGTGTTTTCGTCGGCGGAACCGCGGCGAGTTCACCGTCAACGTAGGCGCGCACCTCAATATCATCAGCTGTCGATGTCCCGGTGTTCTCAACCTCCATGCAGAATTCGACGTTCTCACCTGCCTTTGGATCAGTCGGCTCCGTCCATACGTCAATCACCTCTAAGTCTGGCTGACCGTCCGCCGCGCCAACCGTCACAAATCCATACGGAGCAGCCAAGCTGATGACAAGCAAGACACTGAACGCGATCGCGCGCCGACACTCCGCCTGGGTAAAAGCGCGCGAATACGGTACACCATCACCCATCATACCGATCCTCCCCCAGTATCCACTCATTGGTTGATTAGATACCAATTATACATATGACACATAAAAAATGTTTCGAGAGTATGTGTCGAATCTCTATCCTCAACGAGTCGGGGTACACTGGCGAGCCATCGGAAACCGGTGTCCAGCTCGGGGAGTGGTGGCGGGAAACAGTAGTGGTGAATAACAGTCAAAAGCGCACCGTCCCACTAAGAAACATCGAGCGTCTATATAGCAGGAACGCTCTTGGGTAAGCGATTGTTGGTGGCGTCATAGCGCTGTTTCAAGGATGGTTTTGAGCGCTTCGTCGCCGGGTTTTCGGCGGACGCGTTTTCGAAGCTGTAACGCTCTGAGATAGGGTGTGAGTTTGTCTTTGGAGACACCTCGATGAGGCGAGAGCCATCGTCGCGCCAGCGACGCGTGGCTCTCGCACGTGTTGACGTGTACGTCTCCATCAGCGTATTCACCCTCTCCGTGGACGACGTACTGGCGGTCGAATGCGTCGTCCTCGTCGAGTGGCTCGTACGCTCGAAAGCCGTCAGTATAGACTGTCAGCGACTCCTCTTTGCGGTTGTCAACCAAGAGTCGAATAGTTGACTCACCGGCGGCTTTCGCCGGATGAACGTACGTTTCTCCCGTGCCGCGGTCAGCGAGGATGAACGCGGGCGGCTTGTCTTCGTAGTAAGTTCCACGGCCGCGCGTGGACAGGCCACGCGAGCGCGACCAGCCGTCGCGCTCGCGGCCCTTCTTCCCTGCGTTGACGTACATCTCGTCGATTTCGACTGGCCCTTCGAGTTGTGGCCGAGGCGCGTCCAGCGCCCGCAGGAAGCGCTGGACGCGCCGGGAGACCGTCTTGTACGAAACGGCGAGTTCTGAATCGAGTTGCCGAATACTCGTGTTCAGCCGGATATACGTGTAGACGGCGAGATACCACTTCCTGAGCGGTATCGCTGAGTGTTCGAAGACCGTGCCGGTCTTGTCGTTGAACGTCCGGTCGCAATCCTTACACAGATACCGTTGAAACACCCGATAGCTGCCGTACCGAATCACGGATTCGGCACGGCAGCGCGGGCAATAGATGCCGTCACGCCAGCGAATCTGTGCCAGCAGATTCGCGGCCCGACGCTCCGAGACGAATGTCTTGAGTTGAATCATGCTTCGGCGGGTGGCGCGGCCGCGCCACCCTTGCCCGCTGTGACTTCCAGCTACTGCTCCAACTTACCAACAATCCGCTACAGAAGAGCGTATTCTGTTTCCGCTCGAACCGACGCATAGCCAATTTTCACAAGAGGAGAATATAATACCACCTCTGCATTTGTTTCAAGTGAAGACACCCACACACACCACTGTTTCGAGTGAAGAACTAGAGTAGAGTATCAGTACCTCACAAAACATCGCCAGTTAACCTGACCTGAGTCACCTGTTCTGTCGAGATGAGTCGTCGATAGTGGTCAAGGGACGCCAATCGAAGGGGAAGCTGCCGCTGTCGGCGGCGATCAGCCG
>NZ_JAAOHT010000059.1:0-25824 GCF_011440255.1 Haloarcula sp. JP-Z28
GAAGCTGTGACACCGTTGAGTCTGACATCGACCTCAGCATCAGGCGTAATGTCTTTTTCGAGGAGGAGCTCAATCTGTTGACCGTTTTGGTTGATATTGCTCCCACTCTGGCTGGTATCAACATACTCGCCTGGGTTCTCTACACCGTCAATCACGACCTGGACGTCACCGTCACTGGTCCCGTTGTCGAGTGTAAGAGAGGTACTGATTGTACTGTTCGTTACCACTTCGATTGTAGGTCCGGTATCAGCATTATACTCCGTTGCCTGCTGGATCTCCACGTTTGCGGCGGCGGCTGCGCCACCGGAGAACGCGATGGTCCCGGCGAATACCGAGAAGACCATCAGCGCCGTGAGGAACAGGCTGCGAATCTTATCTGAATTTCCTGTCATAGTTTGTATTGTGTTGCTATCGGGCGACCCCAGCAGTTTTCCACGTGGTCGGAACGCAACCAGCATGATTGCGTGTAGACCGGACCGGTGTACTCACTTCTGGCGCCATGGGTAGGGGTACGGTCTATACGAAAAGTGTATGCTGTAAATGTTTTGTGGTTAGGATATCTGACTGTCATGACTGGTCAAGGATCGAAACGCCGTCCGTGGCGATCAGATGTGGGAGAAGCGGTGTGGATTCAAAGCTATAACCCCGGCATTCGTGCGTCTGACGGGCGGAATGTACATCGTGGAGCTGGGTTCATTGGCCAGAGATACCAGACCCTTTCGAGTGCCAACTGCTCACTCAGGAACTAGTCCGCAGAAGAACCGTCACCTGACAGCTACTGCATGAGAATAGAGGAGGATTGAACGGTCACTTCCGGCCAGTGCCGTCAGTTCGTCACAATTTCGATTTCGCGGCCGTCGGGGTCTTTGGTGAACGCATAGCGGTCGTCACAGCTCTCAGGGTCACGGTAGTCCTCAGCGTGGCGCCCCATCAGCGTCTCCCACGCGCTGTGGAGGTCATCAGTCTGGACTGCGAGATGCCCCCACGCGTCGCCGAGTTCGTAGGACCGGCCGTCGTAGTTGTAGGTGAGTTCGACCGACATCGCCTCGTCGGGAGCATCTTCGGGCTTGAGGAAGTACAGGGCGAAGTCGTCGAACTCTTCGCGGCGGAACAGGTCGTAGTCGAGCTTCCGGACGTACCAGCCGATAGCCTGGTCGGCGTCTTCGACACGGATCATTGTGTGGTCGAGGGACCACTTCGCGCCGTGGTCTCGCTCGACGATCTCGATTTCGTGGCCATCAGGGTCTGTGACGAAGGCATAGGAGCCACCACAGGAGTCCGGGTCGCGGTAGTCCGCAACGCCAGCGTCCATCAGGTCGTCGTAGGCGTCGTACACGTCATCACAGCGGACGGCGATATGTCCCCACGCGTCGCCCATCGTATACGAGCGCCCGTCGTGGTTGTACGTGAGTTCGAGCAGTGCACCCTCGTCGTGGACATCCTCCGGACCAAGGAAGACATTCGTGAACGTGTCGGCTTCCCAGCGTCCCTTCTCCTCGTAATCGAAATACGTCTGGTACCAGTCCAGTGAGGCGTCCAGATCCTCGACGCGCATCATCGTATGATCGAGTGACCACATACACGGTATGTGGTTCGAGCGAGCGAAAAGGCTACCGCCAGAGGCGGTTCCGTCCGGATTCGATACCACAGGTCACCGCGTCGCCGTGTCCGCTCGGATAGCCGGGAGGTAGTACCACCAGACCACGATAAGCAGGACAAGGGAGCCGACCGGGACAGCCACGTAGTTGAGCCGCCTGTTGAACCCCAGAAACACCGGAAACTGCGTCAGACCCGCACCTGCGAGTGCGAGGGCGGTCACCCGAACATCCTCACGCCAGACGACACCGGCAACGGCGCTGGCTAGAGCAAAGGCATACAGCAGGACGCCCGAACCCCACGATTCGATAAACTGCGGGAGTGCGCTGGTAAAGCGGATGAAGTAGCTGTAGACCGAGAGCAACTCCGGCGGGTTCGTGTTGAACAGGCCAAACGAGAAGACGAGCGTCAGTTCCTTTCCAATTAGCACCACTGTCCAGGGGACGAGGCCGGCAACAACGACGGCGATAAGACGGCGTCTGGGACCGCGGTCCATAGTTGGTAGCAGGGTTCCACACCAATGAACGCATCTACTCCGCTATGTGGTACGGTCCTCCACAGGATTGTTCTTCCGTGGGACCTTTTTTCAGTTGTTCGCGTGCACGCGGGAACCGACGCGCGACAACCTAGCGGTTAGCGACGATTCGCAGGATATCCTCGTCCGCGAGTTCGTGGTCGCGCCCGACCTGCTGTTCGTCGTGCTTGGCGCTCGGGCCGGTTACACGAGCAAAGCGGAAGCGCTCGTCGAAGCTGCCGCCGAGTTTCTCGCAGGCGTCGTCAACGGTGTCGCCTTCACGGAGTATTAGCGGTTCCTCGCGGTCAACACCGCGGCCCGGCTTGTCCATGTAAATCCGGATCAGGCCGAGTTCCTCCCAGATGCGTTCGGTGAGGCTATCCAGTCCTTTCTCTTCCTCGGCGCTGATGAAGATCGCTTCCTCTGGGTCAATGTCTCGCTCTTGGAGTTCGTCTTCGACTTTCGGAAGATAGTCGGGCTCGATAAGGTCGGCTTTGTTGACGGCGACGAGGGACGGCAGGTAGACACGGTTGTCCATCACGCCGTCGATGAGCTGGTCGATATCGAGCTGCTCGCCGATGGTTACGTCGGCGTTGACGTACCCGTGTTCGCGCAGGACAGCTTTGACCGTCTCGTCGTCGAGTTCGACGCCGGTAGCCGTGTTAACCGAAATCCCGTCTTTACCCTTCTTGCGGACGTTGACCCATGGTGGATCCTGATCGAGGCGGATTTTGTTCTTGTACAATTCTTCTCGGAGGCGGTCGTATTGGTCAATCTCGAAGACGGAGATGAGGAAGACGATGAGGTCAGCGGTCCGGACGACGGACAGCACTTCTTTCCCACCACCGCGGCCGCCAGCAGCCCCTTCGATAAGTCCGGGAACATCGAGAATCTGGATGTTCGCACCCTTGTGCTTGAGCATTCCCGGGTAGACATCAAGTGTGGTAAACTCGTAGGCACCCGTTTCGGACTCGGCGTTTGTGAGTGCGTTCAGCAGCGTCGACTTCCCAACGCTGGGGAACCCGACGAGCGCGACGGTCGCATCGCCGTGTTTCTCAACGCCGTAGCCACCGCCGCCGCCCGAGGAAGCCTGCTGTTCGAGCTTCTCCTTTTTCTCCGCGAGCTTGGACTTCAGCCGACCGATATGGGCCTCTGTAGACTTGTTGTAGGGAGTGCTGGCGATTTCGTCTTCGAGTTCCTGAATCTCCTCTTCGAGCCCCATTAGATGTATGTCGGCCCCTCACACCGAATAAGGCTTTCCTCCCTCGCCGACGCGACCCCAGCGGCATACGTCATGGGGCCGTCCTGCCGTTCAGAATGGTCAAACGACCCTCATGTAATTCGACACACCTATAGGCTGCCCTCCGTCATATGTCGATAATGGGAGCGGCGAGTCGGTTTCGCGACAGCACGCAGATACTGCTGCCAGTCGGTGCGCTCGACGGCATTCGCGAGGAACTGGAACAGCGGTTCACTGTGAGCGTTCATCAGGAAGGCGAACAGATCCGGATAATTGGCTCCCCGGTCGAAATCAAAGACGCGAGCGATTTCCTCGCTCGGAACGGCGTGACGTTCGCCTGAGCTGACAAGTCCTCCGTTTGTTGTCGCGCTGGCGTTCTGATGATGAGTCAACGGTGAGTGTTCGTGCGTGTGGGAGCCTCACGCAGTTATCCGTGAAACGCAATCCTTTAAACTGCCGCGAGGATTCCACTATGTATGGCTGGAACTATCGAAGTCCTCGTTCCCGGTGGGGAGGCCAACCCTGGCCCGCCACTCGGTCCGGAACTCGGCCCGACACCGGTGGACGTGCAGGCAGTCGTACAGGAGATCAACGACCAGACGGCAGCGTTCGACGGCACCGAAGTCCCCGTCACCGTCGAGTATGACGACGACGGTTCTTTCGAGATCGAAGTCGGTGTCCCGCCGACGGCCGAACTCATCAAGGACGAGGCTGGCTTCGAAACCGGCAGCGGCGAGCCCCAGGAAGACTTCGTCGCTGACCTCTCCGTCGACCAGGTCAAACAGATCGCCGAGCAGAAGCACCCCGACCTGCTCTCCTACGACCTCACGAACGCCGCAAAAGAAGTCGTTGGGACGTGCACCTCTCTCGGTGTCACTATTGAAGGCGAGAACCCACGCGAGTTCAAGGAGCGCATCGACGCAGGCGAGTACGACGACGTGTTTGCGGCCGAAGCCCAAGCGTAAGTCGGACTGGCGTTGCTGTGCGACTGGCGTGTGTTTTTCCTTGCTTTCGACGCTGCTGAGCCACTGCACAGTCGATGGTACCCCCGTTAACGACTGGCCCCTGCGAACCGGAAACACGCCCGTCAGCGGTCCTTGTGCTGGTTCGACGGGTTTAAGTGTCGCATTGGCGTCTACCCGCACGAGACAGGCATCCGCCTGTTTCACTGACCCGTAGAAGCCGATTGGCGTACTACGGAGGTGAACAATGGCAGATCAGGAAATAGAGAACGCAGTCTCGCGCGCACTCGAGGACGCACCTGAGCGGAATTTCCGCGAAACGGTCGACCTCGCTGTGAACCTGCGCGACTTAGATCTTAACGACCCGTCGAACCGCGTCGACGAGTCCGTCGTGCTTCCTGCTGGCACCGGTCAGGAGACCACTATTGTGGTCTTCGCCGAGGGCGAAACCGCCCTTCGTGCCGAGGAAGTCGCAGACGACGTACTCGACGAGGATGAACTCGAGGAACTCGGTGGCGACGACGACGCCGCCAAGGACCTTGCCGATGACACTGACTTCTTCATTGCGGAGAAGGGACTGATGCAGGACATCGGTCGCTACCTCGGGACCGTCCTCGGTCCGCGTGGGAAGATGCCGGAACCGCTCGACCCCGACGACGACGTCGTCGAGGTCATCGAACGCATGAAAAACACCGTGCAGCTCCGCAGCGGGGAACGGCGAACGTTCCACACGCGGGTCGGCGCGGAGGACATGTCCGCCGAGAATATCGCGGACAACATCGACGTTATCCTCCGCCGTCTGCACGCGGACCTCGAGAAGGGCCCGCTCAACATCGACACTGTCTACGTGAAGACGACGATGGGGCCTGCGATGGAGGTTGCCTGATATGAGCGCCGAATCCGAACGCAAGACCGAAACAATTCCCGAGTGGAAGCAGGAAGAGGTCGACGCCATCGCAGAGATGATCGAGTCCTACGAGAGCGTCGGCGTCGTCAACATCGCCGGGATTCCCTCCCGGCAACTGCAGGACATGCGACGTGACCTGCACGGGACCGCCGAACTTCGCGTTTCCCGGAACACGCTGCTTGAGCGTGCACTCGACGATGTCGATGACGGACTCGAAGACCTCAACGGCTACATCACCGGGCAGGTTGGACTCATCGGGACCGACGATAACCCGTTCTCGCTGTTTCAGGAACTCGAGGCCTCCAAGACGCCCGCACCCATCGGTGCCGGTGAGGTGGCCCCGAACGATATCGTGATTCCGGAAGGCGACACGGGCGTCGACCCCGGTCCGTTCGTTGGCGAACTCCAGAGCGTGGGTGCCGACGCACGCATTCAGGAAGGCTCCATTCAGGTCCTTTCTGACTCGACGGTACTCGATACTGGCGAGGAAGTCTCTCAGGAACTTTCGAACGTGCTGAACGAACTCGGTATCGAACCGAAGGAGGTCGGTCTCGACCTTCGCGCCGTCTTCGCCGACGGTGTGCTGTTCGAACCTGAGGAACTGGAACTCGACATCGACGAGTACCAGAGCGACATTCAGGCGGCTGCCGGCCGAGCGTTCAATCTCTCGGTCAACGCCGACTACCCGACCGCGACGACGGCCCCGACGATGCTCCAGTCCGCTCGTGGCAACGCCAAGAGCCTCGCGCTCCAGGCGGCCATCGAGGACCCCGAGGTCGTGCCTGACCTCGTGAGCAAGGCTGACGCACAGGTCCGTGCGCTCGCCTCGCAGATTGACGACGAAGAGGCACTCCCAGAGGAGCTTCAGGGCGTCGAGGCCGACGTGGCGACAGAGGAACCGACTGACGACCAAGACGAGGACACCGCATCCGAGGACGACGCGGACGCCGACGACGCGGCCGAGGAGGCCGACGACGATGACGACGATGACGAGGACGCCGGCGACGCGCTCGGAGCGATGTTCTAACAACACAGACTACAACAATGGAATACGTATACGCTGCACTCATCCTGAACGAAGCTGACGAAGAGATCAACGAAGATAACCTCACCGACGTGCTCGACGCCGCGGGCGTCGACGTCGAGGAGTCCCGTGTCAAGGCCCTTGTCGCCGCCCTCGAAGACGTCGACATCGAGGAGGCCGTCGACCAGGCCGCTGCGGCACCGGTGCCGGCAAGCGGTGGCGCGGCCGAACCCGCCGAGGGTGACGCTGACGAGGCCGACGAGGCCGACGAGGAAGCCGAAGAAGAGGCTGCCGACGACGGCGGCGACGACGATGACGACGAAGACGACGAGGCAAGCGGTGAAGGCCTCGGCGAACTCTTCGGCTAAACTCGGTTCAACACAGCTCAGTTTTTCTTTGTGTGCGCTCAACTGGTGAGAGGCATCGCTACCGCTCGAATCCTGGAAACCGCCGTATTGCTTGCCTTCGAAGTATCGTCCGACGAACAAGTGACTGCAGAAGGATGTCGACGCGGCTGTTTAGCTACCGAGTGTCACCGTGTCTGAGTCGACCGTAACCGGTGAGTCGTTCCCGGTCGCCCCCGTTTCGTCGACGTTCTTGAGATATATCTCACCCGTCGCGGTGTCGGCCACGGTGCCGCTCGCCGTTTCGTCGTACACGGTCACCTCATAGGTGTAGTAGCCGGGGTCGAGATCGACGTCGTAGCCCGCCCAGGCCGGGAACGGATCGGTATTGGTCAGGTCGCCGGTCCCAGCAGTGACCATCTCGGAGCCGGCGAAGACGGTCGACCCGTCGCTTTTGTTTTTGATTGTGAGGTTCACTTCCCGTTCGTCACCTACGGTCCCGTTATTGCGGACCTCCACGGTCATCCGCTGTGCGCCGCCGCGACGTTCGATTAGTTCTGAGGTGTTGTAGGTCTCCGCGCCGATGTTCACCGACTGCGTGTCGTTGACGACAACGTTCGACTCCCCCACGAAGAACGACAGTTCCGGGGATGTTGAGTTCGACGTTTCGATATAGTAGGTGTAGTTGCCGCGACTGGTCGGCATATCGAGCGTGAACTGCCGCGTTTCACCGGGCAATAGTATCGTCGACATAGCTTCTGAGTCGATGGTAGTGAACGACGGACTCGGGTTATCGTTGTTTTTCGCTCGAAGAACAATCGTATCCGTCCCGGCTTGGCCGCCGACATTAGTGACATTAACAGTCGCCGTTGCCGTGTCGTCGCTGTCAGTGACGCTTTCGCCTCGAACTGAATCAATCTGCATGAACGGCTCTGGCGTGTCACCGACACGCACGTTCCCGCCTGCCTTCTGTTGCGTACCGGGGATAGATACCGTGTACGGATAGCTTTCTCCAGATGGTTTTGAACTGGTCGGAAGGGCGAACGTGACGGTTTCGGTCTCACCGGGTTCAATTGTCGTCGAGTTCGTCCCGACACTGTTGCCATCGAGGCTGCTCTCTAGGATAACTTCACCGCTCTTTCCGCCGACATTTATTACCTCGGCCCTCAGCGTCGCGTCGGTTGTCCCATCAACCCTGCTTGGGGCGTCGGTGTCGATGAGCTTGTATTCCGGGCCCGTTTGTACGTCTTTCTCGATTGCATTGACTGTGAACAGGACAACGGCATCGTTATAATCCGGGTCGCCGTCATTCGACGCGTTAGCTGGGTCTGCGTCCTCCTGTGAGAGTTCATAGAGGAGTGCGCGTTCCCCGTCGCCCAGTTGGAGATACCCCGTGTCGTTCACGCGGCTTCCGAGCGTATCCTGAATGTCTCGCTGGTACCACTGTGCTTGCTCGAACGCTGGAAGCTCGTCGCCGTCGTTCAGGATGACGAGGTTCTGCTGGTTCTGTGTCTGGCTGACAGTGGTCGTGTCGTATGCATCCCAGTCACTACAGTACTTCGTGTCATAACCAGCCAGCTCAATCGAAGGAGAGGTGTAGGAATACCTGTCACAGCCGTAGGACTTTGCAAAGACTGAGATCTCCGTTCCGGGTTCGAACGAATCGGAGTAGTAGTACGGGTTCTCGTGTTCGTCAGAGATGAGGCGCTGCTCCGCGTGCGGACCATTGATGTCGCCGTTCTTGTACCCTCGCCAGAGTCCGATCGACTGTGGGTCGGACCCGTTGTCGACATATAGTGACATCTGCACGGGTGCATGGTAGATGTAGTTCCAGCGATTTGAGAAGCCTTCTAGGTCCGCACCCTTCAGCGCAACCGAAGCATTGACCGACTGCTGTATCGTGATCGTCGAGCCGTTCCCTTCGAGCAGCGAGTCCGGCTCGACGGTCAGCGTCGACTGTCGCGACCGGTTCGCCGTCGAGAAGGTTACCGAGTAATCTCCGGGCTCGGCGGGCGCCGTAACAGCCCGATTGAGCGTGACGCTCTCCCCGGGGTTGAGCGGTTCGTCCTCCGCAATGTGGGTCGTTCCGTTGTACTCGACGCGCAGTGTTTGCTTTCCTTCGGTTCCGCCGGTGTTCGCGACGGCGAACTTGATATTCGTCTGGTTGTTCGGTGCGACGGGGTTCTGTACGTCTACAGCGGTTATCTCGTACAACGGCGGCGACGATGAACCGACGACGAAGGACCCTGACCCGGTATCGTCCGGTGTCTTGACGACATAGGTGTACTGCTGTGGTGACCCGACTGTTAGTGGGCTACTGGTCACTGAAGCAGTCCCCGACTCAGTGCCTCGGCGAGTCCCGTTGAGGGTGAGCGTCGTGGTCTTCGACGCAACAATGCTGCCAGACGCGTTCTCGATACGGACCTCGACATCGGTGGATTTCCGAATGTCACCAGTGTTTTCGACCGTTGTGTCAACGGTCGCCGTATCCCCACTTTGCAATCCACCCGGCGGCGAAACGGACGCTATTTCGAACACACCTGCATCACCGACGATGAAGTAGTGTCCGTCGTCGTTGTGTTGTGAGTATGTATCATCCTCTGTTTCGACTTCCAGGTCGTACGTGCCGTTCTCCGATGTCGGCATTGACCGCCCGAAGTCGATTGTTCGGCTCTGTCCAGGGCCGACCAGCACGCTTCGTGTCGCGTTTTTCGACCCGTTGACGCGGAAGACGACCTCCTGATCTGCCGTCATTTGCCCAGTGTTCGTGACTGTGACCTCAGCCGCTGGGACCTGATTCAGCCGCGCCGTTGCCGGAATCGAATTGCTGGTGACATCCAGTGACGGCGTTCCGTGGACGGACGTATACTTGATGACTTTGTAGTCTTCATCCTGCTTTGACTCCACAGTGAAGTTGTGTGGCGTCGCCGACGAGACGCTCACCGACCGACTCACAGTGGTCGATTCCCCGCCGATGAGCGTTATTGTCTTCTCCACCTCGCTTGGTGACCCCGACTGGTTGTGCTTCAGCGTGATATCTTGCGTATCTTCTAAGCCCCCGGTGTTACGGACCGTCGCCGTCACGACCGCTTTCCCGGGGTCTGACGGGTCCGGCTTGACCGTGACACCCTCGACTTTGAACTTCGGGTTCGTCACGTCGCCGAGTGCAAAGCGTATGTGAACGCTCTCTCCCGGCTTGACAGACGCCGGGGTCACCTCAACGTACTGATCATCGTAGGTGCTCCGTGCCCAATCTGCCCAGGCGCGGGCATAGCTACTGTTTTCGATAGTCAACGTCGCGTTGGCGACCTGCGACGGGGAACACTCATAACTGGGCGATGAAAACGAGCCGGTTCGTGCGTCCTCGTAGGACACATCGGTGAACAGAGCCATCTGTAGTGCCGCTTCGTGAGACCGTCTGGCCGTCGCGTTCGACCGAATTGCAACCGAATTTCCTCCGATCTGCTGTCCGGAGATATTTGCGAATGAGACCGACAGCGCCCCTTGGTCGTAGTTCACTGCTGGGGGCGACGACATCGTCGCGCCCGACTCGGTCATCCGCCACACACCCCCTCCCTGATAGCCGACCTGTTGGCCGTTCTCTTGATACCGAATCGTCTGTAACGAACGGTTCCCGGTCGAACAGGCCGAGCGGCCGTTCAACGTCAGATTGTATGTCGCATCGTCTGTAACAGTGATATCAGATCGAACCCGGTCTGGTATCTCGACTGACTCATTGGTATCTGACCGCTGGAAGCTCTGATCAACCGACAGCAGCACCTCCTCAGCGAGCTCAACATTCGCGTCGTCGTTGATATCTCCGATCGTCTGTTGCCCCACTTGAACGATCAGTATCGCGCCGATGATGACAGCACTTGCCAACAACACCACACCCAGAACGTGTGATACACCCCGGTCTCCAGCCCCCCAGCTGCCCCACTCGAACATATTCAATTACATACCAACTATTGCACATAAGTGTACTGTTTCACACTATCTCGACAAAACAGCGACATAAGTTGGCGACGTTGAGCTATAGGTACTCAGTTATGAAACACTATTACACTCAGTGGCCGTAGTTGATATCCCGCATTCTATTTGGTATGTGAGGCGCTGGTGACCTCATAATAAAAACTGAATCCGGAATTATATAACCAAGCCAGAACTGACACAGTACGGAATGTCCACTCCAGACGGGAAAACCAGAGCTATTAGTTGGATCCACGCACCCATCTACGACGGTAAAATTCGGATGGACTCGCCGGGTTGTTAGCCTATTCGAGGATGCGCGTATCCCAGATTCATCCGCTGGGGTGTACTGGTGCTGAATCATGCGTCGTCGATGAACTCCCGTCGGACCTCCATCTTCTCGCGCTCGCTGCGCTGGTCGTAGTGCTGGTCAAGAACGTCGTTCGAGACGTTCATCCGATCCGAGACGACCTCTTCGGGCGTACCGTCTCGAAGGTGCTTCGTGATCGAGCCGCGGCGGATACCGTGCGGAGATCGGGACGACGGGCAACCGCTGGCAGTGTCCCGAGTCATGTACTCACAGCTCTCCGGGTTCTCTCCGTGTGGACACTCGCCGACCATACAGGGCCGAGTCCACTGATAGACAGTACTCCGGATAGGTGTCTCACTCAAACGGCCCCGGTCGCTGGTGATGAGCGGTTCCCGACCGTATTCGTCGGTGACCGAATCTCGGTGATTCTCGATGTACTCCTGAATCACTTCGGCGTAGAAGTCACCGACAGCTATCGACCGCTCGGCAGCTCGTCCGTTCTTCAGTGGAGTTCCTGTTTCCGGCCGGTGGCGCAGTTGTAGGTACTGCCCATCAGCGTCGAAGTCGTCCAGGTCGAGCGAGCGGAGGCTCCCGAGTCGAATACCAGTGTGCCAGAGGATTCCGAATATGACGTGTTCGCGGGAGGCGTACTGGTAGCGATTCAGGTGGTCGAGGATGGCTTCGGCGTGTTCGGTGTCGAGTTTCTCATCTTTTGAGGCTTCCTCCGGATCGACCTCTGGCAGCAACACCCGTTCACGCATTCCTTGTTCGACCGCGTCGATGCTGGCACAGAATTCGAGGAACTTCCGTAGCGTAGCGAGGATGCCCCGAAGGGTTACCTTCGATACCTCACCGTATTCGCTTCCTTTGCCCTGCCGACGCCAGACTCGGAACTCGTGGAGATCGCGCCCAGTCAGCTCGTTCATGTTCTCGATTCCCTTCGACTGGGTCCACTCGATGAACGAATTGAGCCGGTACCGCTGGTTCGTGAGGGACTTTTCAGATAGCTCCGGCTCCCGGTGGTCGAGGTAGAGGTTTACCGCAGTTGCCGGACCTATCGGTTCGAGGTTGTCGCTCACACTTCCACCCCGTCAGGAAGTAGCTGGCAGGCTGCTTGGTGGGCCGAGAGGTTTTTTGGTCCGTTATCGAGAGGGTAGCCTTTCGAGTCACGTCCCATCTCTTCGAGTATCCGTGAAACCGAAGGGGCAATCCCGTCTTGGCGGAGTGCATATCGGGCCTGTTGTGCAGCTGCCAGTGCTGCGGCGGCATCGAGGGAGTCGTCCGTAGTCCGACGTGGGACTTCGGATAGACCGAGCATCCGGCCACAGTGGGGGCAAGAGTGGCGACGCTGGTGGGAAGTCGCGTCAGCGTATGAATCGTACCGCTTTGAGAAGTTGCAGTCAGGACATCGGACGCGGTACTCCATACGCGGGCGAACAGCGGATTTTTCAGCGGGCGAGTCGACTACTTTCGTGCGGGGAGTACTCCCCGTATCGGTTCCGTACGACATTGGTTTGCCGGGCGGAGCCACCTTCTGGGCCGTGTCACACCACGGCCCGGTTCTCGACGACCGAGAGCCATCAGTGACCCGCAGATACACAAGAACGTGCTGACAACATAAATGTAACGACGTGGTTAGTAAGTTGCAAAGATACTTTATAGGGCCTATAAAATGTATTAGGTATCCACACGAGGATGTGCTAATAGAATGCGTCTATCTGGCTCGTGGCAGAGCGTATGGGATGATAGAATCTTGGAATGGATGTCCGAGAACGAGGGGTCAGGCACACCCAAACAACTCAACGAAAGTGGCCTCATCAGAGTTTCTCAAACGCATATCGCACGTCGATGTAAGGAGTTAGCCGAACACGGTTTACTCCGACACGTTGGGAACGGAGCTTACGTGATTACTGAGGAAGGAGAAGCGTACCTCGATGAAGAATACGACGCCGAAGAAGGCGTCTACATCGACGGAGAAAACAGCATTTCAGAGCCATCGCCGACGGCTGAATCAGAGACGAACGGCGTGTAAGTAGTCCTCCACCATGACGATACGAAAGACCGCCCGCTGGCAGCAGTGTATCGACGATCGAATACTGGAACACCTTCGTGACGATTCGTGGTCGACCGCGAGTCAGATTGCACTTCAAGATGGGATTCATGCCACCGAGGCACAGGTCCAAGAACGATGTCGTGTTCTGGCCGATGCCGATTTGGTGGCATTTCTGACGGAAGATCAGGACCTCGTTGAGTTGACTACCGAAGGCGAACAATATCTCGAAGGCGAGGTCGATGTAGAGCTGTACCCACGCCCGCGCCATCCCCGACTCATGGAGTGAATCCGGGGGAAGTATTTGCCAACTGAATAAATTGAATGAATTGTCTATCGATCTAGAAGTTACGAGATCATAGTGTAATGAAAGTTCTAAATTTAGTCAAGTATATTACTCACTAAGGATTGGGGAGTATCACCTCTAAGTCGACGATGCAATGCAACCGTTTGACGTTCTGTCAGTGATGCTATTAAATCTGCAACAAATCTGGCTCGTGGTACATCACGACTCTCGTATCTATCTAATCTTTCCCTGAATGGAGAAGGTATTGCGCTTTTAGGTTGTATGTCGGGGTTTGCCTGTTGATAGAAATCTTCAAAAAGTTCTCGAACTACACGACACTGGCCCAGTTGTTGTTGCATAAGATCAGAGTTTGTGATGACATAGAATTTTGTCAGATGTTTTAATATCTCAATCTGTTCGTCGGCAGAATCCGACATCTTAAGATCATATATTTCCCCACCTTTGTGCTCTAACTGAACATGCGGTTCTCCCTCAAGATCTTTATCTTCTAAATAGCGACCAACAAGCATAGACACAAATTTATTCAATGCAATGCGATCCTTATCTGTTCCCGAAAAGCGAGTATATAGATTTGAGTCAAATCCTTTTGAATCAGTTAAACTCCGGAAAAACTCCTCTACACTAATCTCCAGTTCAGCTAAGTCAAACTCAAAAGAGTCTTCTCTAGATAAGAAGTCTTCAAATTGGCTGAGTTCTTCTCGTGAAGCAATTTGGTACTTGTTATCGTCAGTAACTTCAAGGAAAATCCTATTTAGCGGGATAAGTCCTGCACGATAGAAATCAGACATATCATGTAATGCATATGTAAGATCATCTGAAAAGTCCATGATTTTTGCTTCAAGAGTCTTTTCTCCATCTAGCACGCTCGGGAGCGGCTTACGAGCAAATTTGAATGCTTGCTTATCATCCGGATAGTACCCCCATTTAGAGTCATTATCTTGCCTATTCCATGGATATTTGAGTGTAGCATTTAATGTTGCACGGGTTAATTCCAATCCCGAATCAGATTTATGATTTGCGAGCCTTGTGATAATTCTAAATGACTGAGCATTACCCTCGAATCCAATAGTTCGTCCACAGTTCTCTGTTTTTTCGATTAGTAAATCATCTAAGAGTTCCTCAATAGCATGACCAAAAGGGGGGTGCCCAATATCATGAGCATGAGATGCCGCCTGTACCACGAAGGGATCCATCGACAAGTATAGTGGATGATCCACATCTGAACGTGGCTGACCACAACGACCAGGGTCTAGGCCCTCCCGTTGCATAAGCACTCTTGTGAGTGCATCTCCAACTTGAGCCACCTTCAACGAATGTGTAAGGCGGTCGTGATATAACGGCGCTTCATCTGAACGGGCAACTTGTGTGACATTCTTAAGACGCCGGAATTCCCGTGTATATCGTAACCTATCTCGATCTTGTCTACTATAAGAACGATAGTCCGGGTTTTTTGGCGGGGTTTGTTTTTGATGTCGCTCTTTTCGCTCGTCAAATGAAATTGGAGACGGCATTAATCGTCAAGAGCTACAATTCAGATTCCCAGTCTGCGTCTAATTTTGTAAGAATCCGGTATCGAAAATCTGCTGATGAGCCAAGCTCATACTTTTCGTCAATCAGATTTAAAACTTCTCGGGCTTCCCCTCGAGAAACTTCCAATTCCTCGGCAATCTCCGAGACTTTTGCGCCTTTGTCGCGATTTAGCAATTCAAGCGCCTCTTTTGGAGGCTCACTCGGTTTTGATGCAACTTGCTCCATTTTTTGCTCTGTGATAATCTGGTGGGGGCACTATCTAATAGCTTGGCATGGGTATCAAATTTGGAAACGAATCCATATTTTTAAGTGAGGGCTCTATTTTGTGAATCAATATGCTCGCTCGGCCCCCCATGTGAGGGGGGCGCTTCGCGTCGCCGTTCGCTTGTGGCGTTGGTGTAATCAGTAGATACACCGTGGCCGGACCCCTGAGAGCGGTGGGTCGGCGGGTGGGTGGGCGACGGGGTTGTGTAGATCTTCGGCTACGTGGTTGGGCCGAGTTCTTCCAGACGGTCGCCGAAGTGGTCCCAGTCGTCGAAGCCGTGCCACACGTCAGGGTCAAGATTCCACTTCCAAGAGGCAACGTCGTCCGGGTCGTAGCTGTGAAGTGTCGGTTCGAGATCGGTCAGATCCGCATCGAAAAGAGGAGAGTCGGGCCGGTCTGCGTCACCGTCCCAGTTGGTGTAGAACTCGACAACATCCGGGGCTGATTTCCAGAACGCCAGATTGGTCAGTCGCTTACATTCTGGGACGACGTCTTTTCCGGTGTGTCCGACCGCACCGACGACCTCGACGCCGAGTTTGCTCATAGCTTTCAGCGCGGGAGCGTACTGGGTACTCACTTCGCGGCTGTAGACACGAGCATCCATATACCGGCTGGCTTCGTCAAGGACGAACGTCTTCGGAACCTCGCGGTTCTCGACGAGGAGCGTCATCAGCTCGTGCATCGAGGAGACGTAGCGGTCAGCACCTTCCCAGGTCTTGGAGTTCGATATGACCAGCACGTCGTCCCAGACAGCACGAGCCATATCCGAGGCGAGCAGGAACATCGTGTTCGTCTTGCCAGTGTTGGGTCGGCCCGCAGCAAGAACCGTCGTCAGTGTCCCGTCGGCGTCGAGCCGATCCATCAGGCGAGCGGTCACCGTCAGCGACGACGCGTCGAGTTCCTGTTCGGTGATTCCGACAAGGTAGGAAGCGAGCGACCCGTTACCGTTCTCGATGGCGCGGGTAGCCGCTTCGGTGTGGTACTTGGACTGTAGAACGTCAGAGAGTGCGGTCTGCCCGAACGACCGGGAACCGCTCACCTCAGCACCTCGGTCGAAGAGCGAAGAAACGAACGACAGGGTCGCCCGATCTGCATCATCAGCCACGACACCGGTATGTTCGTGCAGTGACTCACCGCCCTCGATGTTTCCAGCAACGACTTCGTTTATTTTGGCCGCCGTCAGCAGTCGTTCGTCGGAGTCAGTCATCGGCTGGCACCTCAGCAGAGTCGGCATTGTCTTCTACGAGCTGATCCCGGAACGCGTAGGCGAAGCCGATCAGCGGTAGCGCCACCGACAGCACAGGGAGATGATCAGGAACAGGACGGTACGCAGCTTGGTATGCCTGTTCACCGGCGCGATACGTCACGTCAACTGGTACATCGAGTGCCTGCGGCGGAACTGCCCATAGGCCAGCCCAGTAGCCAGCGATGAACGTCACAGTAGCAGTCACCACGACGATACTCTTCTCACGATGGGTTAGGTTGAGTTCAATCATCAGCTGAAGCACCTCCGTCGCCAGCACCGGCGAGATCAGCGAGATCTTGGTCAAGATCGACACGGACACCCGGAACATCAGACTCCGGAGACTCGTCGTCCTCGGTATGTCGAATCTTCCGGTCAAGTCCGAACTGCTCGATGGCCGAATCTATCTCGTCAGTGAGTGCGTCACCTTCGTCGGGCAGTGTCCCGCGCTCGAACGTCGACACGATACGGAGAACCGCCTTTCGGGTGGCGTTGCGGATGATCGTGAACGCCTGGGCTTCGATGGCGAAGCCGCGCTTGGCGTCGGCTTCGAGCTGGCCGCGACACTCTTCGACGGCCTGGAGCGTTCGCATCAGCTCCCGGTCGGAGAGCGTGCCGCGCCAGCAGCCGTCGACGGTCTGGGCTTCGAGATCGACGTTCTTGCCAAAGGCGAGATTGGGACTCACCCAGTCGAGTTGGCCGTCGTCGACGGACCACTCGCGGAACCGTTGCCCAGGAGTTCGGAAGATACCGCCTTTCGTGTGGCGGGCGTCGATATCGACGAGCCAGACGTAATTCGGATCCCACAGCAGCGACCGGACCTTCTTTCCAGTGGGTCGTCCGACCAGGGGAATCGTCACGAGCGCACAGAGTCCGATCAGGCGCAGGCTTCGGGGGAGTTCGTAGCCGAGTATCGACGCAATGACGAACATAACGATACCGACACCCGACGCGATCAGCAGCAAGTTCTCCGTGAGCCATCGGAACAGTCGATAGGTCCGGCTGTGATCCGGGCTGGGGTCAGCGTTGTGCGCCATCTCGTCGCGGTCGAGATCGGGATTGCTCTCGTCGTCGGTCATGCCAGTCGCTCACCTCGTTGAGCCGAACCAATCTTCGCAGAGACGGCTTCGTACAGGACAGCGATTACGACGCCGAGCGCACTCCCGAGGGCGGCGTTGCGAACGTCCTCACCACTCCACGGGCCGGTGATGATGAAAGAATTGGGCTTGCGGAGATAGTGGAACCGCTGTTGTTCGATGGATTGCTCAGTCCAGAGTGTCACGCCACCGCTGGATGGCACTCGAACAGTCGTGGTCGTATCCGCATCGACGACAGCAGCACGGAAAGAGAGGCTGCCCGCTTCCGAGCCATCATCGACCTGCGGGGCGACACTAACGACCTTGTACTCGTCCGACCAGAAGTCAATCACCATCTGGCCGTCCTCGTAGCGATAGTCTGTGACCACCACGTTCTCGTCAACGACGAGTTCGACATCACTGGGTGCGCCGTCCGGTGCGGAGACATTCGTCGAGGTTGCCGTCTGATTCGTGTTTTCCTGCGCTGCCGCTGGTGCAGCGAGAGCGATACAGCTGACGATCAGTATGAGGAGTATGGGCGTACGTGGGTTCATGGTCGAAAATCCGAGTTTGTCACCAGAACAAGTCAAGCGACGGTTCTGGGAGCCAGGACGACACCAGATCAATGGCTGGCCCGATCACGTCGACCGCCCCCGAGAGTTGCAGCGCGACGAGTGCGACCAAGACGAGCCACACGTCACGGGGAACGAGCTTGAGGGCCAGCCAGTAGACCATCAGTTGTTACCTCCCGTTCGCCGCTGGCTCACGGCGTAGAGTGCGCCAACGCCGAGCAGTACAAGCACGAATGAGGAGGATGAACCACCGAGTAGGCCACCGCCAGCCGAGGCACGAAGGTTCTGCTCACGTGCCTCGATCTCCGCTCGGCGCTTCGCCAAGTCATCGTACTGCTGTTTGAGTTCGGTTACGTTCGTGGTCTTGTACGTCGTTTTCTCGATTGTGACGTTCTGGACGGTCTCACCGTTCGTTGTGGTGATTTTGTCCACCGTGAAGTTACTCTGTAGCTCCACGATTCGGTCACTGGTGACGACATACTGCGTGCCGCCGATCTGGTTGGGGTTGTAGGTCGTCCCGTTCTCGAACTGCCCGCTGGCAGGGTTCTCTTGGGAGAATAGGACGCCCTCGTACTGCGTGCCGTCCCCGGTGGTGATGTTGAAGCTCCCGATCTGGTCGAAGTTCTCCGGGGAGTTCTGCCCCATCAGAGTCAACTGTGCGGCAGTCCAGCCTTGGAAGTCCTCACCCGCGGACTGCTGGGACGCCAGCACGTAGGGGTCGACGAGGTCGCTATTGTTGATTTCGCCCTGCTGATAGGCTGAGTAGGTGTTTTCTGCCAGCGTGTCCATGTCGTTTTGAACCTGCGTGTTCTGCGTCTGGATTTCCGACCATTGGGACTTGTACCGCGTGAAATCAATGTATTGGATGCTATTGTAGTTACTGTCTGGAGCCTTCACCTGAATCCCAGTGTAATCATAGAACCACCCATTTCCGCCGCCGAGATTCACAGGTCCAGAGTTGATGTAAACATCCCCGGACACGATTCCCCCGGTGTTTGAAACGGCGTCATCAACTTCCACAGTTAGGCCAGTAGAGGTCGCAGTAGTGCCGTTAACAAGCGAAACAGTTTTCGACTGTTGCCAGCTACCGACGCGCCGAACATCCCAGTTGACGCTTTCGTATCCGTCTGCGCCGGTAAACGTCTGTGTAGTGTCGATATAGCGGCTGTTAATGCCAGATTCGGAGGATACGACTCCGCTGAGGTATTTCCCCTCTGCGAGTTGCGTATTCCATTGAGCCAGCAAATTCCGCTGCTTCGTGGCGTAGTAGTCCGCTACTGCCGACTTAGCCGAACTCTTGGCCGCCGCCTTACTACTGCCGTTGTTCAGGGCCTTGATATAGGCGTTCTTGCCGATAATCCGGGCCTGAGCCTTTGTATCCGACAAGTAGTTATCAAGCGTGGTCTGGTAGCTGTCTGCCTGTGCCTTGCTGTTCTGAGCGGACTGGTAGATATCTATTTTCGTCTGTGCGGCGTCCGTACCAGTAGTATTGACGGCTGTACTGCCCGGTAGCGGAGTCCTGTCGAGTTGGACGACCGAGGGCATAACGGACTCTCCGATACTCTCACTCAGGTCGTAGGTGAACCCGGAGTCCCCGCCCGTGTCACCGAGGAATTTGCCGTCATCGCCCGGCTTCCATGCGTTGACGACGCCGCCCTTCGACATGGACACCGGGCCGTCCGCGCCTTCGACGCGGATGGTGAACGACTCATACGCACCTGCGTTTCGGAAGTGTGCGCTGTTGTGTGAGCCGCTGACAGTCTTTTTCAGAATTGCCGTGTTGTTGCCCGCGGGCGATTCGTCGGTAATCACGGTGATGGTCGTTTCTGACGACACATCGAATAAGTCAATCTTGACCTTGTGTGGGCCTGTCTCGAAGGTTTTCGTCACTGGCCCGGAGTCCGTGGCCGTCTCCGTCGACTGTGCCAGCGCGGGGCCGACACCAGTAACGACAGTCGACAGGACGAGCAGGCCGGCCAGCAAGATCGAGCGTGCGCGACTCATCGGGGTTCACCTCCGAAAGAATAGCGTCGTGTCATCGGTTTACTGAACAGCGACTCCCCAGGAGACGACCGTAGCGAGGAATGCCAGCTGCATCCCGAGCGGGTCGCCCAGGGAAGTGAGGAAGTCGTTCACCGCTGGCAGGTACTCGTTACCGAGAATGACAGCGGGACCCAGTGCAATGGCGATCTTCTCCCAGTCCTCGTAGTACTCGAACTGCTTTGTCTCGGAGCTGGCAAACGCCGCAGCGAAGGCCCCCAGCGAGATCAGCAGCGAGTGCTGTGTCGTCAGCGTGTACGACAGCCACGGGAGTTCAACCGTGGTAATCCCGCCGAACTGGTAGAGGCTGGCCGCGACGAACGCCACCGACAGCATGGCGGGCAGACTACGGATGTTCATGTAGTCGCTCACCATGTCGCTCGCGCGATTCTGGTAGCTCATTCAGGCCCTCCAGCAGGGAGTTCCCGGACCTTCCAGATGTCGTACTCCTGTTCCTCGCCGTCCTCGTTCGTGAACGTACTGGTCTGTTCGGTGTGCTTGATGCCGACTACGTCGCCCTCGCCGAGTTCGTTGTCGTCGAGCGCGTTGTCGATCTGGCTGTTCGACCACATGGCGACCACGTCGCCGATGCCACGGGCCAGCTCGATGACGGTCGTATCGTACTTGCCGCAGTTGGGCGTGAGTTCTCGAATCTCACCGACGACCGATTCGCCGGGTTCGAGGTCTATCCACTCCGAATCGTAGTCGTCAGAGGTGCTGTTGTCAACCGGTTCGAGATCGTCGAAGGATGGCGTTTCCTGAGTTGCCATACAGGAGAAAATTCGCGGGTTGGAACTAGAAGGGGTCGCTCGCCTCGGTGAAAGTGGAAATATCGGTCTGATGGACTTCTAAAAGGTAATTATAGGACCGGGCCCAGCGATTGATCGAATCAATATCAATAGAATAGTGGTTGTGAATGAGGCATACAGAATTTCTTTAAATCGCTCAAGTGGCGAAACTGATTCTAAATCACTAATTCGGATATATGGAAAAACCCAATCTCTGAATCGGATGGAGAGATATACTGAAAGGGATACTGAAACAATGATCACATCAGAAATGGTCGGGTAGTAGTGAATTAGATTGCCTGGAGTGACGCTAACGATTGTATAGCCGACGAATAAGGCTGAAAAGATCGACAACGCGGTAGCAACTTCACTAGTAATGCGAGTACGTAATTCGCTGAAATAGGTAGAACGTTCATCAAAATAGTCTGATACTCTAGTATCGACTTTATTTATCCACATTGAGTTACCGTTACAATATATTTGATGACTTTCATGGGGGCTTGCGCCTCCTGAGAGGATTACTGTTCCTTCATCTCCAGAAACTTCAATAGAATAACCAACACAGAAGGAGTCGATATTTTCTTTTGGCAGTTGATTTACTGAATGCCTTGAGATCTCGGTTACAGAATCCAAATTTAAACAAACATTCGTCGTTGGCTGAGTTGTGAGCGAAATCAGAATTCCCTCTAATTCCTCTAATTCACTAAAGGTCAAGTGGGCTGCTGGAAGTTTTGATTTCAATACAGTTACTTAATTGTTCCCGTGATATTAAAAATCAAGGTTCAAATCCCCAAATAAGAGACAATATCCATGAGAGTGTCACTCCGATTGTGATACTGGTTATAACCGTTGTACTTACCATCTATTAGCAGAATTGTATCGCTATGAATCTAGATGATTATGCCCTTTCTGGAGAAACTGTAAAATGCCATACGGGTGTTAGAGCAGTTGATTCAACGGCAGAGAAAGGGACCTTAGGATGCACAAATAAGCGGATAGTATTCGTAAGTGGAAACCGTGTTAATGATATCTCACTTGATGGTGTGACCTCTATAGAATATCGACCACCATCATATTTGAACTGGGCTACTGTCTTTGGAGGACTTATACTACTATCTTCGGTTCTTTTCTTTTCGATTTTACCATTGGGAGGAATTCAAGGAGCAATAAGTATAGTTGGAGTACTGATTGGTATCTTACTTGTTGTGGTTGGTCTAATTATAGCTCAAGCAACAGTACAGATTCGCACGGCGAATAAGACACATACATTCCGAAGTCGTGACTCAGGTACACTTCAGGAATTTCCTACAGCAGTACGCAAAGTTAGATAATACTGGTTACTTGGTTCAACCGACTCAATAGTATAGTACAGGTCGAATGGAAATACGAACTCAGCAGATCATCTAAGACCACACACTCATTATTTGAGGGTCCTTTTGCCGGTCAATATCTGGTAGACTGTCGGAGACCGAAATGTTATTTTGGATACATTCAAAATTTTGAGAGTTAGCAGACATCTCGCTATTTGGGAGATCCCAATAAGCATATGCACCGATGTAGTCGACAATACTTCGGAATGTAGCCTCTTCGGGGAGTGTTGACCGTATTTGTGGCTGTTCAAGATCAGAAATAGCTCGCTCTACGGCGGCGTCAAGATCGTCGAGGTCGTCCCATTGCCGACGCGCGAGGGCGTCACGTATCTCGTTCCCACTCGCGGCTCGCACAGAGTCGAGTGAACACCAACGCACGGCCTCACGTACATCCGGGTCTTGCAGGTGATCATTCGGGTCGATTCCCTCAGTAATTGACTGCGAACAGGACCAGAATCGCCGGTTCGTCGCCCAGTATAGCGCTAACTTCCAAGTCGCTGCTTTGTCCGCATACGTCTCTCGCTCGTCGTCGCCCTGCTCGAAGGACTCTGTCGCATCGAGTAGCGAGCCGAACGTCGCGCTCAGGTACTTTCCGAGATATGCACCAGCGGTTGATTCCTTTTCATGGCCGTCGTCGCCGAACTCGATCAGCTCGTGTGACCTGGTACGGTCACGTACCCAGTCTTCGCCGTGGTCGTGGTCGCCGAAGCGATACCAGTCAACGAAACCCTCGTCACTTTGGAACTCCGGCTTCAGGTCGCCGAGGTCATCACGGTATGTCAGCGGGTACACGTCGACGATCTCGCCTTGACCATAGTCGGCCCACTTCGCTGCTACTTCTGGTTTGTCGCAGAGCCACGGCATGCCGTCTTCTTCACGGGTTGGTACGTCGAAGAACAGGACGTGCAGGTGCGGATAACCCTTCTCCGTGAACTCCAGGGCCTTGATGTAGTCCGGTCGGTCACGCGGTCGCCCGGTCACCTTGCTATCGAGATCGTGTCGCCAGCCAGGAACAGCAGAACGTCGGGTATTGTTTTTCGTCGACGGGTCGGAATCGAAGTACGACAGTAGCCGATTGAAATTCTCGTTGATAGAGTCGATTCCATCGAGCAACGAGTCTTGGCGCTTCGGGTCAGTTGTCAGTGTGACCAGTACAGCGTTATCGGCGTTCTCGTAGCCGTATTCGAGCGCATCGTTAAACCGAGCGAACTGTTTAGAAACACGGCCCTGGTCGTTGAATCGGGTCTTGTAGTCCTTCGTCATCCGCTTGGTAGTCTCGCCACCACGACGGTCGACAAAGTGGACATCGAACAGGAGCTTGTAGTCTTTGATGCGATTGAGGTAGGATGTAAAACCGTCCTTCAGCAGCTCCCGGAGGTCATCGTCTACAGAATCGACCTTAGCGAGGTAGTTTCGGAGAAACTCTCTGTCGTACTTGATGCCCTCTTCGTTGGCTGTTTGAGTAATGCCTTCTGTAATCAAGTCAAGAAGGCGGAGGGTCGGGGTCACCATCAGAACCCCTGCAGACTCGGATTTCCGCACGTAGGGGTCTTCAGGGGCTACAAGGTCGTCGACAAAGCGGTATGCAAACTGGTAGTCAGGGTCGGAGCCTTCAACGCGCTCACAGGCTTCGGGCGCGACTCCTTTGACTGCGTACGAAACAACGTGTGACAGGGGTGTACCCTCCGGATGCGCCGCAATGAACTTCGCTACGCGTACGCGATCTTCGTCGCGCTCTGTGAGAGTTCCATCAAGCAGCTGGCCGTGACCGAGAAGGTCGCGCTCTTCTAGGAGGTCTGCTAAGACGGGAGTGTTACATCTATCGGCGAGGTCGAGACCGCCCAGGTGTCCCGGCGGCTCGACGACGCTCATTTGGGACCATCAGAACGGGCGTCCGTTCGTCGGCTGCCCAGTGTGTCGCTGTTGGGATTCCCCTCACCCTTCGGGTTCGGGGGGAACGCTCGGGCTTCCGGGTCGCCCCGCGTGGGGGCGCTTCCAGTTGGTCGAGCTGGTGCGGAGTGCGATTGGCGCTCGCCCTCCGGTCCGGGATGCTCACTCCGTTGCGCTTCCGGGCGTGCCAGCTCTCCCGCGCCCTCGCTTGTGGTGTCTGCCGAGGGGACACTGTAGCATTGCTTACAGCGATTGGCCTCCGCCGCTGGATGGTCGGCCCTGTTGATGCAGTTGTCCTGACAGAGTGGACAGCGGTACTGGACGTAGTTCGACCAGTCCGTCATCGAATCACCTGCCCTTCTTTCGAGACGGCGGTAACGCCGGGTTCGTTGAGGCGATCAAGAGCGACCGAGCAGCGAGCGCAGGGGGCAGGTTCGAGTTCCGACGCGCTGCCATCACACCATCGACAGCGCGGGCGGGCAGGGAGATCGTCGGTCACTGCTGACCACCGTCCTCGACGCCCTCGATAGCTCGACGAACATCGTCGTCGGTTGCCTCCAGAAGGCGAGACGCACGGACGAACTCATCACGAGCGAACGGCCAGTCGGCGGGTTGAGCGAGGTCGCGTTTAGGCGACACGCCGACCACCTCCGAGAAGTGTCAGAGAACCGTACTCCCTCGGAATAATCGCGTGACTGCAAGGGGTGCATCCGGATTCCCGGTGAACTCTCTTTCTCCGGGGAGGGTTCTCGAACCCCGATTGTGCCGAAAACAAGGAGAAACGACGCTCTCGCCGTGTTATTGATTGCCCGTTTACGACGGTAAGATTAGGATGGACTCGCCGGGATTTGAACCCGGGGCCTCTCCCATGCCAAGGGAGTGATCTACCCCTGATCTACGAGCCCTTGCGTGCATTGATTGCTTTCCGATGGGATTGCTTAAACCCATCGAAGCACAGGGACATAGAGAACCGGGCCCACGATCTTGTTTAGACCAGCATTGCATCGACCTTGCAGGGTGTGTAGAAATCCGGTAATTGGAGTTACAGTACGGCCACAATGGTTATAACGCCTGATACCATCCCTACAGTAATCTCAGTTTAGTGAATCAGGCTTATGAACCGTAGGAGAAATGAGACGCAGTCTACCAACCGGCGTGCCAGCCAGTCACTCTGGATCGAAGAGCACCGGCGTGGGCAGACGACACTGGACTTCGCCATCGGCATGAGCCTATTTCTAAGCGTCCTGATATTCATCTTCTTGTTCATTCCGGGGCTATTATCGCCGTTTTCTGCGGGGGTGCAGGAAGAGACGGTCACGACCGACAGAGTGGCCGATGGACTCACAATGGGGATGCTTGGGTCGCCACAACAGCCGTACGTTCTGGAGGAACACTGTACACAGGAGTTCTTCGCTGGGAACGCACCACCGTCAGAATGTGGCTACAACTCCGGTGGGAGTGCGGAGGAACGGGTCGGGCTCAACCCGGCTCGGGAGAACGTGAACGTCACAATCCGGGGGAACGCGACGGCAACAGCAGCCGCCGATGAAACGCTCTGCTGGGATGGAGGAAGCGAGGAACTCGTTAAAGCCGGGACCGGCTGTGGGACGATACTCACGACCGGTGGGAATCCACCGACAAACAACGACGCGTCGGTCACTGCGTTGCGGGTGGTCTCGCTGAACGGGCAGGATGTCACAGTTCGCGTGGTGATGTGGTAGTATGCGTGCACAGGCGCACACGCTCGAAGCGATTGTCAGCGGAATGCTGTTACTGGCAAGTCTGGTGTTCGCGCTACAGATGACAGCAGTGACGCCGCTGTCCGCG
>NZ_JAAOHT010000059.1:25834-26934 GCF_011440255.1 Haloarcula sp. JP-Z28
GATGTGGCTACAACTCCGGTGGGAGTGCGGAGGAACGGGTCGGGCTCAACCCGGCTCGGGAGAACGTGAACGTCACAATCCGGGGGAACGCGACGGCAACAGCAGCCGCCGATGAAACGCTCTGCTGGGATGGAGGAAGCGAGGAACTCGTTGAAGCCGGGGCCGGCTGTGGGACGATACTCACGACCGGTGGGAATCCACCGACAAACAACGACGCGTCGGTCACTGCGTTGCGGGTGGTCTCGCTGAACGGGCAGGATGTCACAGTTCGCGTGGTGATGTGGTAGTATGCGTGCGCAGGCGCACACGCTCGAAGCGATTGTCAGCGGAATGCTGTTACTGGCAAGTCTGGTGTTCGCGCTACAGATGACAGCAGTGACGCCGCTGTCCGCGAGCACGTCAAGTCAACACATCGAGAACCAGCAGCAGGCAATCGGCCACGGGGTCCTCGCCTCCGCGGCGGCAGAGGGCGCACTGAAACCGGCTGTGCTCTACTGGGACAACAGCACGGCGCAGTTCCACAACACAGCCGGTGGTCGGGAGTACTACACGAACGGGCCCCCGGACAACCGGTTCGGGGAGTTGCTAGAGCGTGCGTTCGACCAGCGGGGAATCGCCTACAACGTCTATCTCCGGTTCCAGAACACGCAGGGAAGAACTGTGACTACCCGCTACGTCTACAGCGGTGAACCAAGCGACAACGCAGTGCGTGCCAGCCACACAATTACGCTCATGGACGACGACCACTTGCGAGACGCGGACGGGACTCGCAACAGCACGCGGCTCGGTGGCCCAGCGACCGATTATACGGTTTCGGACACCGGAAGGAACGTCTACAACACGGTCAGCGTGGAGGTGGTCGCGTGGCGCATCTGAACGACGACGAACGCGGACAAATAATCCTTATCGCCGCGTTAGCGCTGGCGGTGACGTTCATCGGTCTTGCGCTGGTTGTCAACTCCGCGATTTACACGCAGAACCTCGCGAGCCGGGGTGAGGTTGCCGGGAGCAACGACGCGCTGGAGATGCGAGCGATGGTGGAGGCAAACATCGGGCAGGGTATTGTCGCGGCTAACAGGTACAACTACTCGACCCAGTCG
>NZ_JAAOHT010000059.1:26944-28972 GCF_011440255.1 Haloarcula sp. JP-Z28
AGGTTCCAGAACACGCAGGGAAGAACTGTGACGACCCGCTACGTCTACAGCGGTGAACCAAGCGACAACGCAGTGCGTGCCAGCCACACAATTACGCTCATGGACGACGACCACTTGCGAGACGCGGACGGGACTCGCAACAGCACGCGGCTCGGTGACCCAGCGACCGATTATACGGTTTCGGACACCGGAAAGAACGTCTACAACACGGTCAGCGTGGAGGTGGTCGCGTGGCGCATCTGAACGACGACGAACGCGGACAAATAATCCTTATCGCCGCGTTAGCGCTGGCGGTGACGTTCATCGGTCTTGCGCTGGTCGTCAACTCCGCGATTTACACGCAGAACCTCGCGAGCCGGGGTGAGGTTGCTGGGAGCAACGACGCGCTGGAGATGCGAGCGATGGTGGAGGCAAACATCGGGCAGGGTATTGTCGCGGCTAACAGGTACAACTACTCGACCCAGTCGGCGCTCGAAACTAGTGTACGCGAGAGCGTACGGACCACAAGTACGCAGACGGAGCGGCAGCGGGTCACGAGCGGGACACTGGTAAACGTCACACTCGCCGGCTCGCCGACCTACGGCACGCGAATTGCTCAGACCAACACGTCACTGTTCGAATCCGGCGAGGCGACGCCGAGCGCCAATTGGATGGTCAGAGAGCGGGTCACGCGCCCGGGCGACGGAACGAACGCGACCAGACGGTTCGTCATCAACGCGACGCAGCTCCCCAGTTCAGGAAGCGAGTTCGTCGTCACAACGAACGGCACCGGTGGTAACCCGAAATGGATGATGCGCATCTGGGGCGACGTCGGCCCCAGCGGGACGGTCAACGTGGAAGTCGACACACCGAGCGGCACACAGACGTGTGCTGTCCCTATCGAGGAACCGTACGCCCATATCGACGTGACCGGCGGCACGGTGCAGGGCGAGCCGTGTCTCGCGCTTCAGGGCGGGAGCTTCGACGGGCGATTCGCCCACGGCGTCGGCGACGAGTACAACATCACCTACGAGTCGGGCGACCAGATCAAGGGGAACTACTCGATGGTCGTCCGCGATAGTACGCCAGCAAACACGCTCGATACAGCGCCCGCGTCGCCGTTCAGCACGACCGCGGTCTACAACGCGACCGTCCGCTATCGCTACGACACGTCGAACTTACGGTACGAGGCAAAGATACGGGTGGCCCCGGGTGAGCCAGATGCGTCGTAACCGCGCCGTCTCGACGACGCTAAGCTACACGCTGAGTCTGGCCATCGCCTCTATTTTGGTATCCGGCCTCCTCATTGCTGGCGGCAATTTCGTCGAAAGCCGGCAGGAGCAGGTCATCAGGGACGAACTCGAAGTCATCGGACAGCAAGTGGCCTCTGACATCGCTCGTGTTGATCGGCTGGTGGTCGCTGCCGACGACGACCCGACTGTGAATCTAGATCACACGTTCCCAGCGCGGGTGAGTGGGACCGGCTACCGAGTCTCGATTGACCCCGCTGCCGATGAACTCACGCTCGAATCGACCGCTCCGGAGGTGTCGGTGACTGTATCGCTCACAACCCGGACAGCCCTAGGGGACTCCACCGCCGGCGGCGGTGTGATAACTGTGTTCTACGACGAATCAAGCGATCAACTGGAGGTCCGAGATGGCTGACCGCGCGGTAAGTGAGGTGCTGAGCTTTGCTCTAGTGTTCAGTCTCATTGTGGCGTCGATAATACTCGTTTCAGTAAGCGGCCTGGGGGCGTTACAGAACGCTCGGGACGCGGAGCAGATGGAGAACGCTGAGCGGGCATTCGATGTGCTCTCGGACAACATCGCGGACCTCCACAAACAGGGGGCACCGAGTCGTGCGACCGAAGTCAGCCTCGGGGAGGCATCGCTCAGGACGGGCGAAAACACGACGATATCGGTACATGTCCACGACGGAACTGCGCCCAAAGATGTCGGGACCTGGGAGATACGACCGATTATCTACGCCGGCAATCAGGAGCGCGAGCTCGTATACGAGGCTGGGGCAGTGTATCGGACGAACCGGGA